>CAZSSE010000318.1:0-1016 GCA_964609165.1 uncultured Lachnospiraceae bacterium | reverse complement strand
AATTCAAAAACCACTAATCCCGTACTCGTAGTTATAAAATTATCCTCTTCTGTAGATAAACTAGTATTAACCGCGACGGATACCGAATTAACGATTGAAAAGACTATAAAAGCGGAAGTTTTAATGGAAGGCGAAACCGTAGTAACGGGTAAAATTTTCGGAGACTTCGTAAAAAAACTCGAAAGCGAACAGGTTGAATTATATAGACCCGAAGGCGATAAACTTCAAATAAGATACGCGGACAGTAATTCGGACATACAGGTATACGACGTAAACGAATATCCGAAGATAAATAAAGACGTAAATCAAAATTATTTCGAATTAAAACAGTCGGATTTTAAATCGGTAGTAGAAAAGACGGTATTCGCTTGCGCGTCGGACGATTCGAGACCCGTACTTAAAGGCTGCTTGCTCGAGATTGAAAACGACTGTCTTAACGTAGTCGCGCTCGACGGATTCAGAATGTCCGTCGTAAAGCAGGAATTGCTTTTAAAAACCGGCAACTTTAAAGCGATAGTTCCGTCGAGAACTTTATTAGAAATCACGAGACTTTTAAATAAAGAAGACGAACTTTTACGCGTAAGCGTTCAGGATAACGCTTTGAAAGTAGAAGTATCCGATACGGTTTTGATTTCGAGACTTATAAAAGGCGATTTTATAAGATATAAGGACATTTTACCTTCGGAATTTATTACGAACGTAAGAATAAACAGACAAATGTTCGTCAACAGTATCGAACGAGCGAGCGTAGTCGCAAGATCCGAAAAGTTGAACGTAGTAAGACTTGAAATAAAAGACGGATTTATAAATGTTTCGGCAAAATCCGAAATCGGCACGGTAAACGAAAATATTCCGATAGCGGTTGACGGCAAAGATTTAACTATCGCGTTTAACGGCAAATATTTATTAGACTATCTTAAAACCACGGACGAAGAATTTATCAGTATGAATCTTAATTCGCCGATAGATCCGTGCGTTATGATGCCTTTACTCAACGCCGATTACACGTATTTGGT
>CAZSSE010000317.1:0-1019 GCA_964609165.1 uncultured Lachnospiraceae bacterium | reverse complement strand
TCTCTTCTGGGGAGATGCCTGGTCTGTAGGAGCGTTATTAAGCGAGTTAAAACCCTTCTGAAGAACGGGAGCCTTAGACTTATAAACCTTATCCTGACGACCCTGCTTTACAAGCTGGTTAAATGTTGGCATTCTACCTGTTTCCTCCTTCTTTTTAGAATTTAATGTTTATGCTAACCGTCCTACTTGCTTTCAAACGATTACAGTCTATTATATCATTTTATTTTTTGTTTGTCAAGTCGCATAATAAGAAGCCCGAACTTTCTACGTTTTGCACAAATCAGAGTTTTTGATAATTGCTTTTTTGGGCAACTTTATTCAAATTTAGCAAAATTATACACATAAAGCGCGATTTTCCGACAAGCATAAAACGACCGTCGGTGATCTACGTCACCGACGGTACGTTTATTGTAAATTTTACGCCTTAAGTCTTGCCTCAAGAGCGGCGAGCTCATCGTACATAGCGGCAGGAACTCTGTCGCCAACCTGTGCGTAGAACTCCTTGATGTTGTCTATATCGGCAAGCCACGACTCCCTATCTACGGCAAGAAGCTCACGAATGGTATCAACAGTTATATCAAGTCCCTCGATATTGATATCCTCTGCATGAGGAACGTATCCGATAGGAGTAATATCAGCCTCAACCTTACCCTCACAACGCGCAAGGATCCACATAAGAACTCTCATATTATCGCCGAAGCCGGGCCAAATGAAGTTACCCTCGTCATCGGTTCTGAACCAGTTAACGTGGAAGATCTTGGGAGGATTGGGAATAAGCGTGCCCATCTTGAGCCAATGTGCCCAATAGTCACCCATATCGTAGCCAACGAATGGTCTCATAGCCATAGGATCGCGACGAACTACGCCAACAGCACCTGATGCCGCAGCGGTAGTCTCGGAAGCCATGATAGATCCAACAAAGGCACCGTTCTGCCAGCTTGTTGACTGGTATACCAGGGGAGCGGTCTTCGCGCGGCGTCCGCCGAATACGATAGCGGATATCGGAACACACTTGGGAT
>CAZSSE010000316.1:0-1028 GCA_964609165.1 uncultured Lachnospiraceae bacterium | reverse complement strand
CTTCCGTCTGTGACCTCGTTAAAACGCATCATCAGCGAAGCAACGGTCGATTTGCCGCTGCCCGTACCGCCGATAATGGCTGTTGTCTCACCGCGGCGGCAATTAAAATTCAGTTTTTTCAAGGTGTATTCGTCCGCATCTGCAAAACGGAACGAAACATTCTGAAATGACATAACATTTTTGCTTTTATCCGTTTCTTTTACACGTTTTTCCGTTTTATTTGTGATGGTCGGTGCAAAATCGAGTATCTCGCCGATACGGTTGCAACATTCAATCGCACGAGGCAAAGTCAAAATGACCATCTGTGCCATCATGAGGAAGAAAAGCGAGAGCATGGCGTATTCGATGATAGCCGTGATGTCGCCGATCTCAAAATAGCCTGCGGTAATGCGTGAACCGCTGAAAAGATAAACAATGATGACAAATATATTTACCACGCAAAAGGAAACGCTGTCAAGAATGGCAAAACGCTTGTTGACCTTGATCGCCGTTTTTGCGTAGCTTTGAAATTCTTCGTTCAAACGTGATTCTTCGTGCTTTTCCTTGTTGAACGCACGGATGACACGCACACCCGTGATATTTTCAAGCAGAACTTTGCTCATGTGGTCGAGCTTTTTTTGCAGCTTTTTGAACATCGGAGAGGTCGAAAACATCACAAATCCGCCGAAAACGGAGATCACCGCCAAAATGCCGAGCAGGATCAGACCGAGCAGCCAGTCAAGGCGAAAGGAAAAAACGAGCGACACGATAAAGATGAACGGAACAGGAAACAGCATCTGAAAACAGCTGCCGAGTGCAAACTGGATATTTGTAATATCGGATACTGTTCTTGTTGTTACAGAAGCCGTGCCAAAGTTACGAAAATCCGCAACCGACAGTGTCATTGACTTCTCATACAGTGCCTTTCTCATATCCGCACCGACCTTTGAAGTCAGATCAGCGCAGACATAAGAGCCGATGATCATTGCCACGCCCGAAACGGCGGCAGCGATCACCATTTTGATGCAGGTGGAGAGCAGCATGGAAAA
>CAZSSE010000315.1:0-1035 GCA_964609165.1 uncultured Lachnospiraceae bacterium | reverse complement strand
AATTTGAAAACAAGACAATAGAAGAAGCCGCTTCCGCCTTGATCGAAACGGCGGAACAAACACAAAACGAAGCTACCATGTATTCGACGAGTGATAAATCGAAAGTGCAAGAAACGGTTCACATCGGTAGGCTTTTTCAAAAATATAAAATCAAAGATATTGTGTTTTTGGCGATCATTACTGCTTGCACATTGATTACGGGTGCAATCATGCCGTTGCTGGTCAATGTGCCGCTGTTCGGTATCGTACAGTTGGGGTTGGGACTTCAATTTTCGATTTTCCCCGTGATCGGCATGATGAAGGTGAGAAAACCGGGCGCATTGTTCTTTCAATCGGTATTTATTTCCGTATTTTTGATTTTTATGTTTCCGCCTATGGCAATGATCGTGCTTTGCGGTGTGATTGCCGAAGCGGTTGCTTTATTGATTTTCAGAAACTATGAAAAGGATTGGGCGTGCGTGCTGGCAGGAATGTTATATATGCCGATGACCATTCCGTTCTTGTACTTGTATTATCGTGCCTTTTATACGGTAACGGGCAGTGAAAAAGCGGCTGTTTCCATGTTCCTCGGCGGAACGAATCCTTGGGTGGTCGTCGGAATTTCGGCTGCGGTGGTTGCGCTTTGTTTTGTCGGCTCGGTTGTCGGAATGCTGATCTCGCGAGAACTGAAAAAAGCGGGAGCACTTAAAAAATGAGTTTTTGTACCTTTAAGAAAAAGATATATCCCGTTTTTGCGTTTATAGCGAGCCTTTTATTTATCGTATTCGGGTTGATTACGGCAAGAACTGTTGCGTGCTCGTTCTTTTTGCTCGGCGGTTATATTTGGCTGTTTGTATTCGGTTGCAAAAAGGGGTGCTTGCGGATCATCATGCCGTTTATCTTTGTTGGCGGTATTTTCGGTTTGATTGCCTATTTCGCATACGGTAAGGATACAAATGCCGCACTTGCGATGATCAACCGTTTCGGTTCGGTATTTTTGGCGGTTGCCGTCGGAACGAGCGTAGAACCCGTCGATATGACGAGATGTTTATCCAC
>CAZSSE010000314.1:0-1048 GCA_964609165.1 uncultured Lachnospiraceae bacterium | reverse complement strand
CCACTATCCTCTCAACTATCCTGCTTGTTGCGGGAGAGTACGCGCTCGGCTTGACGATTGCCGTATTTCCGGCAGCAATGGCATCTGCAAGAGGATCAAGTGTCAAAAGGAAGGGATAATTCCACGGGCTCATAATAAGAGTGTTTCCGTAGGGAACGGGCTGCTTGTAGCTATGAGAGCAGAATTGTGCAAGAGGAGTTGCGACGCTTTTTCTTTTAGCAAATTTTTTTGTATGCCTTATCATATATGAGATCTCGCTCAGCACAAGCCCCGACTCGCACATAAAGCTCTCGTAACGGCTCTTGCCGAGATCCGATCTGAGCGCATCGTTTATCTCATTTTCGTACTTTTTGACAGCGGCATACAGCTTCTTTAGCATTCCGACGCGGAATTTCACGGGAACAGTTGCACCGCTTCGGTAATAGGCTCTCTGACGCTCAAGCAAGCTCTGTATTTCTTTACCTGTCATATATATGTCCTCCTTTAAATTCTCTCCCTGCAATAAAAAATCCCTCAAGCTCCCTCCGCATTGTGCAAGCGCAGCGGCAGTAGCCTGCAAGGCAAACTTTATCGCATATATTTTACCATAATTTTCTTGAGCTGTCAACGATAAAAACCAATAACCTTCGTATCCTTCTTTTTTATTCTTTTTTATTCTCTTTTATTCTATACTTTTATATTGCTGTCATTTGCGATGCGAGCAATTTTCTGTATGATCTGTAAATAAATTGAGCATATCCGGAGCCATCGATAACGTGTTGCTCGTTCGCATAACGCCATATCGGATTTTTCGGATATGCTCTTTTGGTTTGCTATATATGTTGGTCTGAACCAACGTTTATTATAAAATCGTTATTCACCTGTATAATTGTAGGTTATGGTATAGTCGCCGGTCCTATAATCCCAATCGTCACCTTTTGATATGCTGTTCCATTGTGCTTCGGTACCGCAATATTTGATGCTCGTAAGTTCTGAGCAACCGTAGAACGCATCATCTCCGATGCTCGTCACGCTATCGGGAATCGTAATGCTCGTAAGTCCGCTGCAA
>CAZSSE010000313.1:0-1059 GCA_964609165.1 uncultured Lachnospiraceae bacterium | reverse complement strand
ACTATATTCTTTCTCAAGATTTAGAGTACAATGAAAAACTCGGTGCGAATCCATTGCCTGAAAAATATGATTTAGTCATTGGAAATCCACCGTATATGAAAATTTCCAAAGATGCTCCTGAAGCAAAATCAATGTCTGACATATGCTATGGCGCGCCAAATCTCTATTTCCTTTTTGCAGCCATGGGTGTTTTTAATCTTAAAAACAACGGTGAAATGGTAAATGAGGTCGTTCCGGAGTTAAAAAAACCATCAACTTCTCTTGATTCTACATATTCAGGCGAATATGACTTTTGGTATAACGGAATTAAAATTGAGGTAAAGGCTTCACGCGCTGTAAAAAGAAAAAGCGGAGATGCGCTTATTATCAAAGCATTGTCAAGTGATTCAAAATCCGGTTTTGATATGAACTTTCAGCAAATCAAACCCGCTTGCTGTGATGTTTTTGTTTGGATAGCCGTATGGCGGGATAAAATTCGCTATTGGGTATTGTCAAGTGACGAAGTAAGTAGCAATCAGTATTATTCAATCGGACAGCATCGCGGTAATGTTGGAGAAGGACAACTTTGGTTGAAAGAAAGCAATATCGAAGATTTTGCAGAATACGAAGTAGGTGTACGGGATATTTTGTCCGCGATTGAAAAGAAAGCAAAGTGATTTTTGTCTACCCTTTGTACACACGCCCGATACAAAATACCGCAAAAATCACTAACAAACACACAATCCGCCAATGGGTAAAATCTGCCTTTTCGGTGGATTTTACGCTCATTTCGCACAAAGAACCGATCTCCATTGATAAACGAAAAGTTTTTTCTGATATATCTCAAAAAATGAAAATATTTCGAAAAAATATATTAAAAAGTATTGTCAAATCATAGATTTTGTGATATGATTTATGTGTAAAACGTTTGTTACGTTTGACGAGTACATCGCTGCTGCGAAAAGCCTTCCTCCGAGAGGGGGATCGCGACAGCGGTGGAAGGAGCCTGCGTTACTTCAAGTTTAGATTTATTTTCATTACAACGCACTCTCCCTCAGTAAGCTACGCTGACAGCTCCCT
>CAZSSE010000312.1:0-1089 GCA_964609165.1 uncultured Lachnospiraceae bacterium | reverse complement strand
GTGTACGAAAAATTGATATTACTATTATTTTGTACCCAAGTTAGATTTTCTTTAAGTAAAGCTACAATATGCGAATCGTTTTCATAACAAGTCAATTCAATACTTTGTATAGACGAAAAATATTGCAATCTTTCTACCAAAGCGATAGACAGTATTCCGGAGCCTGCTCCAGCATCAAGAATCTTCAACGTAGTTTTGTTAGAGGGAATATCAAACAATTCAGCCATAAAAATTGCAGTTTCTTTACTTGTGAAAAATTGCCCGTATTTTTTTCTCAAATCTTTAGGCATTTTCTTGACATATTCAGTTGTGTTACGTATTGCAAAATCAAGTAGCTTCATTTCTTCTAAACTCCATAATTTCGCTTATATCACAGTCAAGCGTATTACAAATTTTATATAGACTCTCTAAAGACACAAATTCGTTACGCCCCATTTTAGCCAAAACATTAAAACTAATATCGGATTTATTCTTTAATTCGGTACGATTCATTTTTCTGTCTATCAGCAATTTCCACAATCTATCATAACAAACCATTATTAAATGCTCCTTTTTGCTCTTACATTTATTATAACATAATGTCAACATAAAGTCAAGCAATACTCACATTTTCGTGAGAAAAACACAATTTTAGGGAACCAGGATAAGGAATGGGGTAAAAATGCCGTCACACGCCAATTTCCCACCCTCTCCGAGAGTTTTGCGAAGTGAGATACCCACCTTGCGATAGATTGATCTTTACAGAAAAGCGGTCTGCGAAATTATCGCAGACCGCTTGTGGCACCCGCAACAGGAATCGAACCTGTAACTACCCCTTAGGAGTTTTTAGCATAATTTGTTTGAATAATCAAGTTTCAATGCGTTATATTGCAAAAATCTGATTTTAGGGAACAGGATAAGCATAGGGTGCAAATTGCCGTCACAGACGAAAATTTGCCCACCTACTATGTATTTTGCAAAGCGGGAACCCCACCTTGCGACGGAATGATTTTTACAAAAAGCGGTCTACAAATGTTATCGCAGACCGCTTGTGGCACCCCCAACGGGAATCGAACCCATAACTAACCCTTAGGAGGGGTTTATTATATC
>CAZSSE010000311.1:0-1105 GCA_964609165.1 uncultured Lachnospiraceae bacterium | reverse complement strand
ACAACTATTGCACACGATCGGTGGAGCTCCGCACCCGCTCGCCGCCAAAAAACGCCCCCGCATTGATCCGCTATTGATAAAGTCTATTGTATCCACAGTAAGCAACAGCCGTGTAGCTGTTCCGGTAGAGCTTTTGGATGATGAAAATCTCGAACGCACATGGGCGGCTCTGAAAAACGCAAAAAATCCGCGTCTTCAGGTATGTGCTCCTACAAGCGCGGTGCAAATAGAATACCTTTTTCACAAAAAGCCCGAGGCAATGCTTGATGCAATAAGTCGCACGGTCGCCGCGTGCCGCGCACTTTGCGCAGACGTAGAATTTGTTGCAAACGACGCTACCCGCAGCGAGAGCGACTTTCTCGTTAAGGCGGTCGAAGTTGCTATTTCCGCAGGTGCTACCACCGTTACACTCTGCGACACGGCGGGTACAATGCTTCCCTCGGAATTTGCCGAGTTTATCCACCGACAGTATGATACAATACCTCTTCTTCGCGATGTTACCCTTGGCGTTTGTTGCTCCAACACCATAGCTATGGCTGACGCTTGTGCAGTTATGGCGATTGCAGAGGGTGCAGGACAGGTTCGTGCGTCAGCACACACAGTATCCGAGGTATCCCTTGTGAGCGTTGCGCAAATCCTTACTGCAAAGTCAGACCGACTTGATGCCTCGATCGGCGTGAGAACAACTCAACTCAGCAGAATCATATCTCAGATAGATCGGCTCTGCCATACCGGCAAGGCTAACAATACCGCCGCTGAGCCCGAGGATAATGACGGCATATTCCTCACGTCGCACGATACAGAGGAAGCGGTCTCATCAGCTACGGTCAAGCTCGGCTATGATCTTTCAGAGGAAGACAAGCAAAAGGTATACGCAGCCTTCAGACAAATTGCGGAAAAGAAGGAAAAGGTAAGCTTTAAGGAGCTTGATGCCATCGTAGCGTCCTCGGCAATGCAGGTTCCCTCTACCTACAAGCTCGACACCTACGTTATCACATCGGGAAACACCATATCCGCCACCGCTCATATAAAGCTCATCAAGAACAACGATGCCGCGGAGGGCGTTTATATTGGCGACGGATCTATCGACGCTGCATTCCAAGCT
>CAZSSE010000310.1:0-1129 GCA_964609165.1 uncultured Lachnospiraceae bacterium | reverse complement strand
CCACCTTGACAACTATTTCTGAAAAATCTGTCACCTATCATTGACAATTCAACATAATTCAATATGTCATCACAAGACTTTCACTTGACAATCCTGCATACATCTGTTATAATAATGATGTTATGTTTTTCAGAAACGGAGATAATGATATGAAAAAATTTATTGCTGTTATTTTAGCGGCTTTGTTGCTTTCCCTACCGCTTGCATCCTGCAACACTGAAAACGAGCAGGAATCCGCAACCGAAAAGTCCACGTGGGCGCCGCACGACGCTCCCTCTGCCAAGGATATTGATATTTCGAGGCTTGATAGTCTGGACGGCGTAAGTGAATCTGCCACCGAGACCGACTACGTTAAAATAACCGTTAAGGACTACGGCGATATTATCGTAAGGCTCTACCCCGACGTTGCCCCTCTGACAGTGCAGAATTTTAAGAAGCTCGTAAGCGAAAAATTCTACGATGGCTTGACCTTCCACCGCGTTATTAAAGGCTTTATGATTCAAGGCGGCGACCCGCTTGGCACAGGTCGTGGCGGCTCTGCCGTCACCGTGCGCGGAGAATTTTCAGAAAACGGATTTGAAAACAATCTCACACACCGCAAGGGCGTTATTTCGATGGCACGAAACGGAAGCAATATGGATTCTGCATCGTCGCAGTTCTTTATCTGCCAAAAAACCTCTACCAACCTTGATGGCTCCTATGCCGCATTTGGATACACGGTATACGGAATAGATGTGGTCGATGAAATCGTAGAGGTAAGAACAGACTCCGAGGATAAGCCCAAAACCGATATTATTATAGAATCTATAAGATTTGTTAAAGTCGAAAAATAAAAGAAAAATGCGTTTCGTAAACCGAAATGCATTTTTTATTACATTATTCTCGCAAGCTCATTAAGTATCATATCACGAACGATCTCCGCACTTCGTGCATCTACCGTACAGCCCGAAGCGCATTTATGTCCGCCGCCGCCAAAATGCCGACATATCAGAGAGACGTCGGTCTCGGCGTTAGAGCGCATCGAGACACGGTACGGCGAATTTAGCTCGCTCTGCTTCACGACGAACGCTACCTCCACACCACGAACAGAGCGCGCTATGTCGATAAGCGTCTCAAGATGCTCGTTATC
>CAZSSE010000309.1:0-1134 GCA_964609165.1 uncultured Lachnospiraceae bacterium | reverse complement strand
GAAGGGTGATTTGTTTGTCGAGAGAGGTGAAGTAGGAGGCGATGGCTTGCTGCTCATCAAAGCTTGGAATACTAACTTTTATTTTATGCACATCATTTCTATTTAATGTTGGGACACCAGATCCAGTTGCGTATTTTTCTATACTAATAGTTTGGTATAGATAGAACACAAACAATGGATAATTTTTTTTGAAATCGGTGACCCATAGGGAAGTGTTGTGAGGCCAATATTTCCCACTTTTGACATAAGTGAATTTTCCAATAGTGCCAGAACGACCAGTAATCAGACCTGGTGCTTCACATATTCCTACGTTATGATACTTTTGGATTCCGTTGCTATATACAATTGGGATATTACCAGAACAGATAGAATGTGTTGGTAAATCAAAACCACGTTGCAAAGGGGCAACCTCTTCTATTTTTTTCTCCTTCCAATTATCAACAAATCCTTTGAATCTAATTTTAGGCATAGTTTCTCCTTCTTGTGGAAACATGGCTTGCAGACTCGCTGCCTTCATCTGCTTGAGAGAAGCAAGACGAGAGGCGGAGGTGGTGATGAGGGTGTCGAGATGGGTGAAGTAAGAAGCGAGCTTTTGCTGCTCTTCTACTTCTGGTGTTAGGAATGGCTGCTTCAATAAAAGAGGCATATTAACAGAAAGAAGTCCACCAGAATTGACATTTTTCTTTGACCACTCATCAATACCAAAAAACGAATAGTATACAAACTCGTCTATATAGTTGTCTGACAGCGATTTACGAATTGAAAAATTCGTAAATTGCTGATTCGCAAGCGAATCAGCAATTAGCATCGCATGGACACCAATTGTCGCAGTTGTGGCAAGAATAATTGAATTCTTTTCAAACAGCCCTGCTCCTTTCACACCTAATGGAGTAATGTGCTGAATTGCATCTCTTAGGATTCCACCATTCTCTCTGATATCTTCCATTCTGAACCAAGGTATAGTACCTCCTTCCCAAAATTCTTTTACCGCCTTGGAAGGTGTATAGCCATTTCTTATATAAAAGACATCGTCTATAGAGGGTGATTCCCATTCCCCTTCAAATCCTTTGAACCTTATTTTTGGCTCATTCATACTTGTCCCTCCTTATCCTCTTTGTTATCGTGTTTTGCGAA
>CAZSSE010000308.1:0-1172 GCA_964609165.1 uncultured Lachnospiraceae bacterium | reverse complement strand
ATGCCGCTTCTGTCAGGCGGGTATAATCTACAGACCCGTCAGAGAAAAATCCCCCTGCATTTTATGATGTAAGCTATAACCCGGACGGAACTGTCAGGGCGTATACCCCCAAGTACGATGATATTCCAAAGACGGTCAAGAAGAGAATTATGACAGACATGGATAAGTCTTATTTTCCTGACAAGGTGGTAATGCCCTATATTGAGACTGTGCACGACAGAATAATGCTTGAGGTATTTCGCGGATGTATCCGAGGATGCCGCTTCTGTCAGGCGGGTATAATCTACAGACCCGTCAGAGAAAAATCCCCCGAGGTGCTCAATGAGCAGGCAAAATGTCTGTTTGAATCGACGGGATATGACGAAATATCGCTCACATCGCTGTCTATCAGCGATTATACAGAGCTTGAGACACTTACCGATCTTTTGCTTGAGTGGACAGACGAGAATATGATAAATCTTTCGTTGCCCTCCCTCCGTGTTGACAGCTTCACCAAGGAGCTGATGGATAAGATAGCCACCGTGCGCTCATCATCGCTTACCTTTGCTCCCGAGGCGGGTACACAAAGATTGAGGGACGTTATCAACAAGAACGTGCTTGAGGAGGATCTTATGCGTGCGGTTACTGTCGCGTTTGCGGCGGGCAAAAACAAGGTCAAGCTTTACTTTATGCAGGGACTTCCCACCGAGACGCACGACGATCTTGATGGAATTGCAACGCTTGCGTCGCACGTTATCGATGCATATTATAAATGCCCTGAGCGCAATAAGGCACTGAAACCGCAGGTGACTATAAGCGTTTCTTGCTTCATTCCAAAGCCCTTCACGCCTTTTCAGTGGGAGGCGCAGGATACGCTTGAAATGCTTGCGGAGAAGCAGGACTATCTCGGATCAAGGATCACCGACCGAAAGATTAAATATACTCATCACGACGCAAAGGTCAGCCGTATAGAGGCGGTGCTTGCACGCGGTGACAGACGGCTTTCCGACGCGCTTGAGCTTGCCTGCCGTGAGGGCTTCAAGTTCGATGCGTGGGACGAGTACTTTGATTATGATAAATGGATCTCTGTGCTTGAACGGACCGGTGCCGATCCCGCATTTTACGCAAATCGCGCCTTCGGACTTGACGAGGTGCTTCCTTGGGATATTATCGACTGCGGTGTAACCAAGGAG
>CAZSSE010000307.1:0-1179 GCA_964609165.1 uncultured Lachnospiraceae bacterium | reverse complement strand
GCCACTCATTTAAAGAGTGCGTAATAGCTCACTGGTCGAGAGAGGGTGCGCCGAAAATTACCGGGGCTAAAACTTGTCACCGAAGTTTAGGAATGTAATTTATTACATTGGTAGAGGAGCAATCTATGCGGGCTGAAGCGGTATCGAAAGGGGCCGTGGACTGCATAGAAGAGAGAATGCCGGCATGAGTAGCGAGAGGGAGGTGAGAATCCTCCCCGTCGAATGCCTAAGGTTTCCTGGGGAAGGTTTGTCCCCCCAGGGTAAGTCGGGACCTAAGCCGAGGCCGAAAGGCGTAGGTGATGGACAGCAGGTAGATATTCCTGCACCACCGAGCGACGTTTAAATGAGGCAATGACACAGTAGGATAGTCAATCCGCGGAGTTGGATTTCTGCGGCCAAATCGTGAGGCTAGCATGTAGTGAAGTACGCATGCTGTTAAAGCTGGGCGATGATGGGGAGTGAAAATTAGTAACGAAGTTGATGAATTCACACTGGCGAGAAAAGTTGCTAAATATGTTGTTAGGTGCCCGTACCGCATACCGACACAGGTGGGCGAGGAGAAAATCCTAAGACGGACGGGATAACCCTTGTTAAGGAACTCTGCAAAATGACCCCGTAACTTCGGAAGAAGGGGAGCCTGCGTAAGCAGGTCGCAGTGAAGAGGCCCAAGCAACTGTTTACCAAAAACACAGGTCTCTGCAAAATCGTAAGATGATGTATAGGGGCTGACGCCTGCCCAGTGCTGGAAGGTTAAGGGGATGTGTTAGCGCAAGCGAAGCATGGAACTTAAGCCCCAGTGAACGGCGGCCGTAACTATAACGGTCCTAAGGTAGCGAAATTCCTTGTCAGGTAAGTTCTGACCCGCACGAATGGAGTAACGACTTGGGCGCTGTCTCAACAGGGGACCCGGCGAAATTGTAGTATACGTGAAGATGCGTATTACCCGCGACTGGACGGAAAGACCCCGTAGAGCTTCACTGTAGCTTGATATTGGAATTCGGTAAATTATGTACAGGATAGGTGGGAGACTTGGAAACATGGGCGTCAGCTTATGCGGAGTCAACCTTGGGATACCACCCTTGATTTATTGGGTTTCTAACACCAGACCGTAATCCGGCTGGTGAACAGTGTCAGGTGGGCAGTTTGACTGGGGCGGTCGCCTCCCAAAATGTAACGGAG
>CAZSSE010000306.1:0-1187 GCA_964609165.1 uncultured Lachnospiraceae bacterium | reverse complement strand
TGTTGAATTGTCAATGATAGGTGACAGATTTTTCAGAAATAGTTGTCAAGGTGGAGATTGTAAAGTTTTCGGTGTACGAAAAGTTTACAATACAACCTTGACAAAAGTCCAATGATATAATGGAATATAGGCGAAAGCAAAGCAATGCTTTTGCCCTAATAACCTTACATAATAGTGAGATAATCTGCCAAAACCTCATTAGGAGAACGGAAGTTTAAACAAATCTTAGGGATGCTGTTAGAACGAGCGTTGTAGCGATCAAGCTGCTTTCTGCCGTCCTCAAGGCAATACATACGCATTTTCTTGTAAAAACGAGCTTCATCGATACGGTGTTGCCTCTCAACTTTGCCATTGTGTCTTGGTGTAGCTACACGGATTCTATGGTAGATAATACCGTATTGATCGAGCAAATTTTCAAACAAACTCTTGTGATCACAATTCTTTTGAATCAAAGCATTAGTGAACTCTGTTCCGTTATCCGTTTGTATTTCTCTTATGGGGAAAGGACATTCCTTAACAAGCTCGGCAAGAAACTGTGCCGAGCTGTATGTACTGTGTTCATCGTACATTCCTCTGTACGTCCAACGAGTACATTCGTCCACAGCGGTATATTGATAGTATTTCTTCCCGTTTGTAACACAATAAGAGGGTACATACTTTACATCTACCTGTACCTTTTGTCCCGGATATTCCGCTCTTGCGTATGGCTTATTCTTACGTACAGTTCGTCTTTGTACCTCCGGTTGTACCCATTTTCGTACTACACGTACAAGGCTTGTATAGCTTCGTGTATAGCCGCTTTTACGTAAAGAATCCCACAAAAGCATCATGTCGTCCTTGTAACGAGGATAACGTCGTAAAATCATCTCTTTTTCTTCGGGCGTATGCTCAGACGGGTGATGATGCGGACGGTGGCTCTTTTCTACTAAACTGTGCCAGCTCTTTCCGTCCCACTTGGCTCTCCACTCATATATCGCCTGTCTGCTTCGTCCAAAGCGATTGCTCGCTTTTGTTACACCATATTTTAAAGAATATTTCAAAACCCGTTGACGAAACTGGGCTTCTGATGTTATAATACTCATTGGAAATAGCTCCTTTGTGATTTCTGGTTTTGTGGTTATTACCATTATATCACTTTTGGTTGCTATTTCTCTTTTTATTTGTCACCTATCAATTGTATCATAACA
>CAZSSE010000305.1:0-1220 GCA_964609165.1 uncultured Lachnospiraceae bacterium | reverse complement strand
CTGCTGGCCGTCTCCACGAACGATGCACTGGCCATGTGCGCCAAAAACATCGGCGCGCTGATGGCCTGCCGTCATTTCTATTTCGTTCCCTTCCGGCAGGACAGTCCCGACAAAAAGCCGGCCTCGCTGGTCGCGCGGATGGATCTGATCTTCGAAGCCGCCTGCGCCGCGCTGGAGGGACGTCAGCTCGAGCCCATGCTGCGCTGAAAAAAGGCGCATCCTCCCCGGTTCATCGCCCGAGAGGATGCGCCTTTCAAACGTCAATGCGCGTAATAGGCTTTGATATCGCAAATGGTCACAGTACCGTTGGCCTTAGTCACTTCGACGGTGATGCGGGCGGTGCGCATCGTCGGCGTTACGCAAATGGCCTTATGGCCGACGGTATCGCCCTTGTACAGGCACACGCGCTTGCTCTTATAGGCCGGCATGTGGGCATAAACGCGGAATTCCTCAATGCCTTCGCCCTCGGTCAGATCCTCGCTGATGACAATGCGGTTGACCAGCACATTGTCCTGCTCGCCCTGTCCCCACTCGGTGTTGAAGCCGACCATGGTGATGCTCCACTCGTTTTCAGCCGTCTTCTCCACCGTGCCAAAGGGCAGAGGCTGGCCATAGCGTTCTTTAAGCATCGCGCCAAATTCGCCCAGACGCTCAACATCCTTGGCCGGCAGCAGACCATGGCGGTCAGGCCCGATGTTAATCAGGAAATTCGCGCCGCGTCCCACGCTCATCTCGTAAATGCCCATCAGTTCGTCGGCTTGCTTAATGGTGTCCTCGTTCATTTCGCAATCGAACCAGGTCGAGCGCATCTTAAAATCGCACTCAGAGGGCAGGAATTTGGCGTGCGCCAGCTTTTCCTTTTCGGTGGCCAGCATGGAAAAGTCCATGTCGGTCGTGGTGTTGAAGTTGGGCATGGGCGCATAGCCGTCCTCATTGCCCACCCAGCGGGTATTCGGATCCCACATGGCGAAAATCAGAATCTCCGGCTGCATCGTGCGAATGGCCTTGACAATGCGGTCGGTATCATACTGATGCCCCTCGCTGCCGCAGCCGTCAAACCACAGATAATCGATCTTACCGTAGCCGGTCAGCAGTTCGCTGATCTGATTGATGAAATAGTCGTCGTATTCCCGGTCTTCCTTGAAGCTGATTTTGCCGCCCCACTGCGCCGGAGAATAATACAGACCCACCTTGAGGCCGTACTTGCGGCAGGCATTGAC
>CAZSSE010000304.1:0-1226 GCA_964609165.1 uncultured Lachnospiraceae bacterium | reverse complement strand
GCCCGAGCCGTCGCCGTTTGCGAGCTTTTCAACCTCGGAAACGCTGACACGGTTGTAGTCGCCCTCAACGCTGTGCTTAAGTGCTGATGCCGCAACCGCAAACTCGATAGCCGCCTGCGTGGACTTGCCGTTGAGAAGTGCGTAAATAAGACCTCCGCCGAACGAGTCGCCGCCGCCTACGCGGTCAACGATGTGAAGATGATAGCTCTTGGAGAAACAGTAATTCTCTCCGTCGTAGAGCATTCCCGCCCAGTCGTTATCGCTTGCGGAGATAGAGGAGCGAAGTGTGATCGCAACCTTTTCAAATCCGAATTTGTCTGCAAGCTGCTTTGCGACCGACTTGTAGCCCTCGTGATCGAGCTTTCCGCCGTAAATGTCGGTATTGTCAGCCTCTATGCCGAATACATCCTTGGCGTCCTCCTCGTTGGAGATGCACACGTCAACGTACTCGCAAAGCTTTGTCATAGCCTCGCGCGCCTCCGCTCTTGTCCAGAGCTTGCCGCGGTAGTTAAGGTCACAGGAGATCTTGACACCCTTTGCCTTTGCCGCACGGCAGGCGTCAAGGCAGATGCTTACGAGCTCTCCGCCGAGAGCGGGTGTAATGCCCGTGAAGTGAAACCAATCTGCGCCGTTGAATATAGAATCCCAATCAAAGTCGGATCTTGAAGCCTCCGAAATAGCCGAGTGTGCTCTGTCATAGATGCAAACGCTTCCTCTCTGCGAAGCACCCTTCTCAAGAAAATAAATTCCCACGCGATCTCCACCGCGCACTATCTGAGAGGTATCTACTCCGAAATAACGGAGAGAATCGACCGCCGCCTGACCTATTGCATGCTTGGGCAGCTTGGTTACGTAAACACTCTCCATACCGTAATTTGCAAGCGATACGGCAACGTTAGCCTCACCGCCGCCGAATGTAGCCTGCATTTGATCGTTCTGGAAAAATCGGTAATAGCCGTTGGGGGCAAGTCTGAGCATGAGCTCACCGAATGTTATTATTTTCATATCAGTTCTCCTTTTTTTCGGCAGCATCAAGTGCTTCCTTTACAAAGAAGCTGCCGCCGATAGCCGCGATCTTGTCAAATGCCAGAAATTCGTCGATGTTGCTTCTGTCAACTCCGCCCGTGGGAATGAATTTTACCTGTGGGAACGGAGCGGAAAGAGCCTTTAGAGCCTTAATCCCGCCGTAAATATTAGCGGGGAAGAACTTAACGGTAGTAATACCG
>CAZSSE010000303.1:0-1230 GCA_964609165.1 uncultured Lachnospiraceae bacterium | reverse complement strand
TTGCCATATCCATAAAGTCTGCCTCGGGATGCTCGTAAAGCACCCACATGATCTTTGCCGCATCCATTGCGGAGCCACCGCCGAGCGCGATGATCGTATCGGGCTGGAACGCTCTCATCTGTTCTGCTCCGTCAGTCGCATTGGCAAGCGTGGGATCGGGCTGAACGTTAAAGAATGTGGTGTGCTGAATACCCATCTCATCGAGCTTGTCGGTGATCGGCTTGGTGTAGCCGTTCTGATAAAGGAAGGTGTCGGTTACGATGAACGCCTTCTTTGCGCCTCTGACCGTTCTGAGCTCATCGAGAGCTACGGGGAGACAGCCCTTCTTGATATAAACCTTCTGGGGGGTTCTGAACCAAAGCATATTTTCTCTCCTCTCGGCTACTGTTTTAATGTTAAGCAGGTGCTTTACACCTACGTTCTCGGATACGCTGTTACCGCCCCATGATCCGCATCCGAGCGTGAGCGAGGGAGCGAGCTTGAAGTTATAAAGATCGCCGATACCGCCGTGAGAAGAGGGGGTATTAACAAGAATACGGCAGGTCTTCATTCTTGCTGCGAAAGCGTTAAGCTTTTCTGTTTCGGTAATTTCGTTGAGATATATGGAAGATGTATGTCCGTATCCACCGTCTGCTACAAGTCTGTCTGCCTTATCAAGAGCCTCATCAAAGGTCTTTGCCTTATACATTGCAAGCACGGGCGACAGCTTTTCGTGAGCAAATTCCTCGGAAAGCTCTACGCTCTCTACCTCACCTATGAGGATCTTAGTACCTGCGGGAACGGTTACGCCTGCGAGCTCTGCGATCTTAGCTGCCCTCTGACCAACGATCTTTGCGTTGAGTGCGCCGTTAATGATGATAGTCTTACGAACCTTTTCGGTTTCAGCGGGGCTCAGGAAGTAGCATCCTCTTGCAGCAAACTCAGCCTTTACTGCATCATATACAGACTCAAGAACGATAACAGACTGCTCGGATGCGCAGATCATACCGTTGTCAAATGTCTTTGAATGGATAATAGAGTTGACTGCCAGAAGAATATCTGCCGTATCATCGATGATTGCGGGTGTATTACCTGCGCCAACACCGAGAGCGGGCTTACCCGACGAGTAAGCAGCCTTAACCATTCCGGGACCGCCGGTTGCGAGGATGACGTCTGCCTCCTTCATTACGGTATTGGTCATATCGAGAGAAGGAACATCGATCCAATCGATAATTCCCTCAGGAGCTCCTG
>CAZSSE010000302.1:0-1251 GCA_964609165.1 uncultured Lachnospiraceae bacterium | reverse complement strand
AAGCGAATGCTGAGGTCGTTGACGTGGCAAAGTGGGGCAAGCGCCGTCTTGCATATCCTATCAACGATATGTCCGAGGGTTACTATGTCGTAGCTACCTACAAGGCTGAGGGTAATTTCCCCGCTGAGTTCGAGCGTCTTTGCAACATCGACGAGAATGTTATGCGTTCGATGACACTCAAGCTGGAATACGACGCTGCCGCAAAGAAGGCTGCTAAGGTTGCAGAGGCTGCTAAGGCTGCTGAGGAAGCTCAGACCGAGGAAGCTGTTGCAGAAGCTGAAGCTACTGACGCTGAATAATCAGTGCAGTTTGGGAGGTATTTCTAATGTCTTGTCTTAATTTGAACAAGGTTGTCCTTGCGGGCAGACTTACCGGCGACCCCGAACTGAAGCAGACGGCATCGGGAATTTCGGTTCTCAGCTTTACACTTGCGGTAAATCGCAGATTTGCGTCCAAGGCGGGAGAGCAGGGTGAGGCTCAGGCAGATTTCATCACTGTTGTCGCTTGGCGCCAGACCGCTGAATTTATTTCTAAATATTTCAGAAAAGGCTCTGCGATTTGCGTTACAGGAAGCATCCAGACCAGAAATTGGCAGGATCAGCAAGGCAACCGTCGCTACGCTACAGAAGTTGTAGCAGACGAGGCTATGTTTGTGGACTCCCGCAATGAAAGCGGAATGTCTCAGGCGTCCTATACTCCGGATGCCTATACACAAGCTCCGTCCTATTCCTCAAACCCCGGCTCTGCGCCTAATTTTGAGGATCACAACACTGACGACGATCTGCCATTCTGAGCAGAGTAGTGCGTCAAACATCAACAAATTCAAATAGGAGGTTTTCAATCATGGATAATAAAACCGAGAACGTAGTTCGTACGCCCCGTCCCACAGTGCGTAGAAGAAAGAAGGTTTGCATTTTCTGTGCAGACAAGGTAGATTTTATCGACTACAAGGATTCCGCAAAGCTCCGTAAGTTTATCAGCGAGCGCGGCAAGATTCTTCCCAGAAGAATTTCGGGTACTTGTGCAAAGCACCAGAGAGATCTCAATACTGCAATAAAGAGAGCTCGTCAGGTTGCACTTCTGCCTTATGTAACTGATTAAGGGCTACGCTCTATATCGTAATGGAAAATATAAAAAGGTCAAGGCGGCTGCCTTGACCTTTTTATATATGTCTGTGTTATCTTGAGACTTAATCAGACCGAATATCTATCGAAAAAGCCTGACGCAAAGCGTCAGGCTTTTTGGTGGGGG
>CAZSSE010000301.1:0-1251 GCA_964609165.1 uncultured Lachnospiraceae bacterium | reverse complement strand
GCATAGGAGAGTGAATATCAACTATAAAAAACGGGCAATAATTTCAATATAATCCCGCGTTTTTTGTGCAATCTTACGTTTATTTAAAAAAATGTCGAAAATCATGATAAACCCCTTTGCAAAAGCGAAAAAATATGTTATAATAAATTATAATTGAAAAAAATCTCTTGAGAGGAAGGTTGTTATGAGGGAAGCACAGTTTGCAGAGCTTAGCGTAATCGGAATGAGAGGATGTGAGAATTTTTGCTCACAGGTAGACTACTATCTTAAGGAATGGCGCCGTCACGGAGAGGATAAGACCTTTTTGGTAAATGCCGAATGTCCGCGTTTCAGCTCGGGTGAGGGTAAGGGCTTACTCCACGAGTCTATGAGAGGTCACGATCTCTACATCATAGCCGACGTTTTTAACTACGGAGTAACCTACAAAATGTACGGAATGGACGTTCCTATGAGCCCCGACGATCACTATGCCGATCTTAAGAGAATTATTGCCGCCGCTATGGGTAAGGCAAGAAGAATCACGGTAATTATGCCCATGCTCTACGAGGGCAGACAGCATAAGAGATCTGCGCGCGAGTCGCTCGACTGCGCATTGATGCTTCAGGAGCTTATAAATATGGGCGTTACAAACATCATCACATTTGACGCTCACGACCCCAGAGTTCAGAATGCAATCCCGCTTTCGGGCTTTGATAACGTAAGACCGAGCTATCAGATGATAAAGGCACTCGTTCGTGCCGTCCCCGACGTTCAGATCAATAAGGAATCGCTCATGATGATCTCTCCCGACGAGGGCGCGATGGGACGTTCGATGTATTTTTCCTCGGTGCTCGGGCTTGACATAGGTATGTTCTATAAGAGACGTAATTATTCGATAGTTGTAAACGGAAGAAATCCCATCGAGGCTCATGAATATCTCGGTAAGGATCTTAACGGAATGGACGTTATCATCGTTGACGATATGATCGCTTCGGGAGAATCTATGCTCGACGTTGCCGCGCAGCTTAAGGATAAGGGCGCAAAGAGGATCTTTGCCTTCTCTACCTTCGGTCTGTTCACAAGCGGTCCCGAAAAGTTCGACAGAGCCTATGAGGAAGGCATTATCGACAGAATTTTTACCACCAACCTCACCTATACATCCCCCGAGATCCTCGCGCGCGACTGGCACGTTGAGGTAAATATGTGCAAGTACGTGGCTTACATAATTGATACGTTGAACCACGACGACACTCTCAGCGAGCTTCTCAATCC
>CAZSSE010000300.1:0-1260 GCA_964609165.1 uncultured Lachnospiraceae bacterium | reverse complement strand
CACGGCGTTGGAAACGCCATGATCCTGACGATCGGATTTGGCGTGATCTTCACGATCCTGTGTGAGATATTTCTTGAACCGCTTTGCTGGCTATTCGGTGCAACCGAGCAGTCTATCGGATATTGCCTTGATTATGACAGACCGATAATTTTGGGCTTTACGTTTCTTGCCATTGATATGGCATTTACGCCAATTATTCGTACAGACGGACGTGCCAATGTCAGCCTGATTGGTATGGTGATCGGTTGTGTGACCAATGCTTAGACGAAAGCGTACACAAATTCCCGATACGCTCGGAGAATGTGTACGCTTTTATTAAAGACAGGGAGGAGCATACGAATGAAATTATTTACGATCAGCGAATTTGCAAGGCTCAGAAATATCAATATCAATTCCTTGCGATATTATGAGAAGATCGGAATTTTGAAGCCTATCCGTGTCGATGAACAAACGGGCTATCGCTATTATTCGCCGGATCAGCTTCCGATCCTTGATGTTATCCTCCTTTGCCTTGACTTTGGTATGCCTCTGAAGGAGCTGAAATCTTATATAGACGATAATGGGTACATCAAGAACAACGATCTGTTTGAGGCAGGATTGCAAATTGCCAAGGAACGGGTTATGCAGGCACAGACCGAGCTGAACAAGATCGAATATACATTACAATATTTAAAGAACAATCAGCAGTACAGCGAGCAGCCAGAGTTATATGAAAGAGAGATACTCGAACGCAGGATCATTGCGACAGAATACACGGGAGATCTGACGGATATTAAAAAAATTGAAACGACATCTGCCGTACTGTATGAGTATGCACAGGGTAGGCAGCTTGCCCCGGTCTTTCCGGCAGGGCTTATTGTGGAAACGGATTACGGTCGGATCAAGGCAAAGATCTTCTTTGAGATCATGGCGAATGATCAAGCAGACGCGTCAATCGAAAGGATCTCGGCAGGTACTTTTCTTTGCCGTCAAATCGATCTTAGCGTGGATGTAAAAATCTCCGATGCTATCAAGACGGTCTATGGTAACAGCGAAAAGGCAACGATAGTTGTATCGAATATGTTACTTGATAAATACCAAATCGGCACAAAGAAAAGCGAGTTGCAGAAAAGAAATTTTAATTGATTCTGATTTTTTCGATAAACGATAATAACAAAATCAAACCTTCGATAATGAAAAACAAGCAAGATATCGAAAACATCTCATATGCACGGCATAAAGCTGATAGCACGTTCCGTATTATTTGTTTCGGAATTGACT
>CAZSSE010000299.1:0-1267 GCA_964609165.1 uncultured Lachnospiraceae bacterium | reverse complement strand
CGCACAGAATATCGTTCCTAACTCTACCGGCGCTGCAAAGGCTATCGGTCTTGTTATCCCCGAACTCAACGGCAAGCTCATCGGTTCCGCACAGAGAGTTCCTACCTGCACAGGTTCTACAACTATTCTTATAGCTGTAGTTAAGGGTAAGGATGTTACTGTTGAGGGTATCAACGCTGCTATGAAGGCTGCTTCTTCTGCTTCCTTCGGATACAACGAGGATCAGATCGTTTCTTCTGACGTTATCGGTATCACCTACGGCTCTCTCTTCGACGCTACACAGACAATGGTAGCAAAGATCGATGACGACACATATCAGGTACAGGTTGTTTCTTGGTACGACAACGAGAACTCCTACACCAGCCAGATGGTTCGTACTATCAAGTACTTCGCAGAGCTCAACTAATCAATGCTGATATTTACAAAGCGCCGTGCTATAAGGCACGGCGCTCTTTGTATTCTTTATATAGAAGACCGCAAATATTGATCGCCACCAAAAGTGTTTGAACTTTTGGTGGCGTGTCATATTCGGATTATTTTAAGGCTTTTGCTATTATTTTCTCATATCGTGTACTATAAATCCCACCATGCTTACCGCAAGCAGCGTTGCATGGGTGACAATCGCGCTGTAGGACCCCGTGATAATGTCGTATACAAGCCATAGTATGCAGTTTGCCATAACACAGATCCTATAATTTCTTCCGCTTTTCTGCGAAATACTTGCCACAAAAGCGGCGCACGCGAGTATTGCGATTAGCGTGCCTGCATTGAGACCGCCAACGGCTATATTGATTATAATGAAGGAGAGCAGATATGCTCCTATCAGTAATTTGGGCAGAGGCCTACTTTTTGCCTCGAAGAAACAATTTATAAGCGCCTGAGTGCAGGCAAGCAAGCAGGATGCCGCGCCGTTGATTCCCGTGCCAGCAAGCAGGTATCCGGCAGCTATCAGGGAATTGGATAATAAGACGAGCAGTAGGATCGTTTTGATCCTTCGCCCCTTTATCAGCGACGCTGTGATAGCAAGCCCGAGTCCGAGCAAATTTGTTATAAGGGCTAATGTCTGCATTTTTAGCTTTGCCTCCGTGGGATTTAATGCAATAATTATACCATATACAAGCTCACAAATCAATAGAAAATGTAAAAAACAGACCCTGCAAAATTGCTTTTGCAGGGTCGATTTTAATTTGATTGACTTCTACCGAGCGTAACGATTAGCCCTTGATTGCAGCCTGAGCGGCAGCAAGACGAGCGATCGGTACACGGA
>CAZSSE010000298.1:0-1339 GCA_964609165.1 uncultured Lachnospiraceae bacterium | reverse complement strand
GGTGTAGGTAAAACGGCTATTGCAGAAGGTCTTGCCCTCCGTATCGCCAAAGGAGATGTCCCGGATAATCTCAAGGAGCGTATCATTTTTTCGCTTGATATGGGTGCACTGATAGCGGGAGCAAAATTCCGTGGGGAATTTGAAGAAAGATTAAAGGCTGTGCTTGAGGAGGTCAAGAACAGCGACGGCAAGATCATTCTTTTCATAGATGAGCTTCACACCATCGTCGGCGCGGGAAAGACAGATGGCGCTATGGATGCGGGAAATCTGTTAAAGCCTATGCTTGCGCGCGGCGAGCTTCACTGCATCGGCGCGACCACGCTGAACGAGTACCGTCAATATATTGAAAAGGACGCGGCTCTGGAGCGTAGATTCCAGCCCGTTATGATACCCGAACCAACCGTAGAAGATACTATATCCATTCTCAGAGGCTTGAAGGAGCGCTATGAGGTATTTCACGGCGTCAAAATTCACGATGGTGCGCTGATCGCCGCCGCCACTCTTTCCGACCGCTATATATCCGACCGTTTCCTACCCGACAAAGCAATTGACCTTGTGGACGAAGCTTGCGCGCTTATCAAGACCGAAATGAATTCAATGCCATCTGAAATGGACGAGGTTGCCCGTAAGATCATGCAGCACGAGATCGAGGAAGCGGCGTTGAAAAAGGAGGATGACAAGCTCTCACGTGAGCATTTGAAGGAAATTCAGGCAGAGCTTGCCGATATGCGTGCCACCTTCAATGAAATGAAATCCAAATGGGATATTGAAAAGCAATCTATCGAAAAGCTGCAAAGGTTGCGCGAGGAGATCGAGCAAACCAACGCCGAGATCGAGCGTGCGCAAAATGATTACGATCTTGCCAAGGCTGCCGAATTGAAATTCGGCAAGCTTCCCGAGCTGAAAAAGCAGCTTGATGAAGAGGAGCGCCGCGCGGAAATGTCCGACAACAGCCATTCTTTGCTCCGAGATAAGGTCAGCGAGGAGGAGATCTGCCGAATCGTTGCAAGATGGACAGGTATTCCCGTTTCAAAAATTATGGAGAGTGAACGCGAAAAGCTTCTCGGCTTGGAGGATATTCTTCACAAGCGCGTTATCGGTCAGAATGAGGCGGTCTCCAAGGTCGGCGAGGCTATACTTCGCTCGCGCGCGGGCATTAAGGATCCGAGGCGCCCGATTGGTTCATTCCTGTTTCTCGGTCCTACGGGTGTCGGCAAGACCGAGCTTGCAAAGGCTCTTGCTGAAGCGCTCTTTGACGATGAAAAGAGCATGATCCGAATTGATATGACAGAGTATATGGAGAAATACTCTGTTTCCAGATTGATCGGAGCGCCTCCCG
>CAZSSE010000297.1:0-1341 GCA_964609165.1 uncultured Lachnospiraceae bacterium | reverse complement strand
GCCTAATATTTCTTATGACAAAAATGTTTTGGGAGTCAATTATAATGGAAGTGTAGTTGAGAACTTCTACCATTCTTATGGCTGCGTTTTTTCGGATGATGTAAAAAGACTTCACTTGAGAAACCATAGCGACAATAAATATATTTTGCTATTTTTCAAAACGATTATTTTGCAACAAAAAATAAAATATACATACGGATACAAATTTAATGGACAACGTATGGAACGGCAAAAAATATTGTTGCCAGTAAATGCACAAGGAATGCCGGACTATGAATATATGGAGAATTATAGCAAAAATTTGTTAAGAGAGAAAATGGATTCTTACATCAATTATGTAAAGAATATAATTTCATAGCTGCATAAAGTTTCAATAACTTAAAATCGAGATTCATAGAAGAATAAATAAAATAACGAAAAAACCATACTCTGAGCTAATAACTCCCGAGTATGGTTCTTTTTTGCTTCCAAAGATACTAATTAGAAAAATCCCTAATTAAACACATCTTTCGGCGTGCTTTCAGGACTAAATATATCAATCTTGACGTTATTGTAATTTTCATCACAATTTTAATGTAAAGTTTTTCTCACAGGCTACTCGTTCGGCAATGCAAATCGTGAAAAATATGCTGAAAATGCTCATTACACCGTAATATTTTCGGATTTGATTTTTAAACATATTCCTATTTCAAATTGCACATTCCCACACAAATGTCGCATACATTCAAAGCAATCTCCGCCTATCTTTATCTTATCCCTTTACATAGTAATTTTATAGCAAAATGCAGATCAGGCAATAAAATAATTAAAAATATTCTTCATTTGACAATCTTGTATTTATGTGCTATAATATCTGTAAATAAAGCCCCAAGGAGATATTATGAATCTTTGTGATATAAAGACCATCAAGCAGATCATGGCTATGTTCTCTCTCAATTTCCGCAAGGAATTTGGTCAGAACTTCCTTACAAATAACATGGTAGTTGAAGATATTGCAGACAACTGCTGTGTCGATCCCGACAGCACGATCCTTGAGATCGGCCCCGGAATCGGATCGCTCACGCAGGAGCTATCACTCCGTTACAAAAACGTAGTAGCACTCGAGATAGACCGCGGTCTTATCCCCGTGCTCAAATATACGCTTGATTCCTGCCGCAACGTAAAGATAATAAACGAGGATGTGATGAAAGCAAACCTATCAGACATTCTCGCGCCATATTTTGCCGAAGGCACCAAAGGCACCGCGGGCAAGGTGTCGGTGTGCGCCAATCTTCCCTACTACATCACTACGCCTATTCTTATGAAGCTTCTTGAGTCCGGGCTGCCGTTCGAGTATATAAC
>CAZSSE010000296.1:0-1383 GCA_964609165.1 uncultured Lachnospiraceae bacterium | reverse complement strand
CGCAAGAGCCCTAATTTCTGAATTTGTCTTCTATGTACCTCGCCTGTTTCCATTGTATAAATTCTCGTTGTATTAACGCTGCTATGACCAAGAATGTCAGCAAGGCGCACGATATCCTTTTGCAGACTGTAATACGTGCGTGCGAAAAGGTGACGGAGGTTGTGTGGAAATACTTTCTTCTCCGACACGTTCGCCGCCTTACACAGCTTTTTCATATCACTCCAAATATTCGATCTGTCAAGCGGATTGCCTTTTCTTGTTACGAACACGGCACCGCTTTTTATTTTTTGCTCACCGATATACCGCTTCAGGATCTGACAAAGCTGCCTCGGCAAAAATACTTGTCTGCGCTTGCCCTTGCAGTTTATCTCGGCAATGCCTCGTGATACTGCCTCGACGGTAACGTAGCGCACCTCGGACACACGGATTCCCGTGGAGCATATCGTCTGCATCAGGAGATACAAGCGCTCATTTTTCTTATGCTTTGCCGCTCGCAAAAGGCGGTCATACTCTGATTTTGTCAATTCTTTATCGGTTGATGCAAATATCTGTTTTTGAATTTTTAGGCTCTTTACTCTCAAATCGTACCATTCCGTAAAATTGAAAAAGCTATTGAGCGATGACAGCGCAGCATTGACACTTGTAGAAGCATAATGCTCGCAAAGATATGCCTTATATGCAAGAACTGCCGTTTTACATAGCTCCTGCTCACCGAGCCATATTTGAAGCTCTCCCACATCGTGCAGATATTTGTTGACTGTTGCCACCGCCTTTTCCTCGTTAATCAGATAGTCATTGAATGATTTTATTATTTCAGTTGTTATTTTTCTCATATTGTATCATCCTCCTTCTACCCAATTATTATATCATGAACAGTTAAATATGTTTGTCAAGCCGCACAGCCGAATAGAAAAAGCGTCACTCTGCTTCGCTTCGTGACGCTTTTTCTATTCGATTAAATATTTTTCTATCTTTTCGTCAATTTTTTCACCCAAACTACTTCAAAAGCAAAAAAAACAAAAAGCAGTCCGTCGGACTGCTTTTTGTTTTTGGTTGCGGAGGTGGGATTTGAACCTCACGACCTCCGGGTTATGAGCCCGACGAGCTACCAAGCTGCTCTACTCCGCGATATTTATTTCAGCTATATTATTATAGCACATCGATGATTATTTGTCAACCCCTTTTTCGCTTTTTTGCCGAAAATTTGTTTTCTCTCCACTCTACAATGCTATTATATGCAATTTATCCGATCTATATTCATTCATTAAGCATTAAGCAACAAAGGATGGGAAACACCCATCCTTTGTTGATTGGTGCCGGTAACCGGGGTCGAACCGGTACGATACTCTCGTATCACGGGATTTTAAGTCCCGGGCGTCTGCC
>CAZSSE010000295.1:0-1396 GCA_964609165.1 uncultured Lachnospiraceae bacterium | reverse complement strand
GAATACGAAGGTAATAAAGCTGGAGCAGAATTATCGTTCCACGGGAGTTATACTTGACGCGGCAAACGCTGTCATTGCAAAAAATCAGGGACGGAAGGGCAAAAATCTGTGGACCGAGCGTAAGGACGGATCAAAAATAAAGCTAAAGCTTTGCGACGAGCAAAATTCGGAGGCAAGGTATATAATAGAAAAGATCTCATATCTGGTTGCTTCCCAAAAATACAGCTTCCGTGATTGTGCTATCCTTTACCGCACCAACGCCCAGTCGAACATAATCGAGCGCAGCTTTGCCAAAAGCGGAATACCGTACAGGATGCTTGGCGGTCTGCGCTTTAACGACCGCAAGGAAATACGCGACGTCGTTGCTTATCTTCAGTTTATCGTTAATCCCGCAGACAGCGAACGAATGAAGCGCATAATCAACGAACCGAAGCGGGGAATAGGAAATACTACTGTTGAGGGTGTGCTGGCAATTTCGCGCGAGCAGGAGATCAGCGTTTTCGAGGTAATGCAGAACGCCGATAAGTACGTCGCTCTTTCAAGAAGTGCCGCAAAGCTAAAGGCTTTTTCGGGAATGATAGGCTCACTTAAGGCTTTGCTTGATACCGATATATCGCTTGAAGCGTTTGTAAATCAGGTGCTCGACAGAAGCGGCTACAGACAGATGCTGATAGACGCGGGCGAGGAAGAAAAGGAGCGTATCGAGAACATAGAGGAATTCCTTTCGGGAGTGATCGACTACGAAAAAAATATGAGGGCGGAGGAGCAGGAGCCTACGCTTGTTGGATTCCTTGAAGAAAACGCACTTGTTGCCGATGTCGATAAATACGACGAGACTGCCGATGCAGTAGTTATGATGACGGTGCACTCAGCAAAGGGACTTGAATTTCCCGTTGTATTCCTGCCCGGAATGGAGGACGGACTTTTCCCGGGGATGCAGACCGTGCTCGGCGATCCGTCTGAGCTTGAGGAGGAGCGCAGACTTGCTTACGTTGCGCTTACACGTGCAAAGGATATGATATTTATTACGCACACGAAAAATCGGATGCTCTACGGCAGAACCTCGTGTAATCCTATATCTCGATTTGTTGAGGAGATACCTGCCGAGCTTATAGATGAGGAGCTTGCATACGCACCGAGATCCGATTTTGGCAGGACAAGCGGATATTATTCAGATGCTCCGCGCTCTTATATAGTTAATTCAGAGACGGTCGCACCGCGAGAAAAACAGCGTTACGGGGCAGGGGATTCCGCGCCGACGCAAAAGAGTGCGCCCAAGCCCTCGCTTAATTTCAAGGAGGGTGACAGAGTATATCATATGACATTTGGATCGGGCGAGATACTCTCGGCAATACCGATGGGGGCCGATGTGCTCTACGAGGTCATATTCGATAAG
>CAZSSE010000294.1:0-1450 GCA_964609165.1 uncultured Lachnospiraceae bacterium | reverse complement strand
GTATATGACGCTGTATGATTATTTTAGCCGAGGTTTGCACGATTGTCAAGCAGGGTGTAAAAAAAACTCGATTTTCTTTTGCACATTTATTGATTTTTGAAAGCAGATGTGGTAAAATAAAGCGTATTCTTTTTGGGGGAGAAAAATTATGAGCATTAAAATTGGTATTTTTGGTTACGGAAATCTTGGACGCGGAGTTGAAGCGGCTGTTGCACAGAACGAGGATATGGAGCTTGTCGCGGTATTTACCAGACGCCCACCCGAGACACTGAAGCTTCGCACAGCGGGAGTTCCCGTGATGTCGGCTGATTCTGTCGCCGAGATGAAGGATAAGATAGACGTTATGATAATTTGCGGCGGCTCGGCTACCGATCTTCCCGTGCAGACACCTGCTATCGCTTCGATGTTTAACTGTATAGACAGCTTTGACACGCACGCTAAGATACCCGAGCATTTTGCAAACGTCGATAAGGCGGCGCGTGACGGTGGAAGGGTTGCCCTTATATCGTGCGGCTGGGATCCCGGTATGTTCTCGGTAATGAGATTGTATTCCGAGTGTATTTTGCCCGAGGGAAGCTCGTATACATTCTGGGGTAAGGGCATAAGTCAGGGACATTCCGATGCAATACGTCGAATTGAGGGCGTGCTTGACGCAAAGCAGTACACCATTCCCGTTGAGTCTGCGCTTGAGGCGGTTCGCTCCGGCTCTGCCCCCGAGCTTACAACACGGCAAAAGCATATCCGTGAGTGCTTTGTGGTCGCCGCCGACGGTGCGGATAAGGCGCGTATTGAAAACGCGATAAAGACGATGCCCAACTATTTTGCGGATTACGATACCACCGTGCATTTTATAAGTGCAGAGGAGCTTCGCCGCGATCATAGCGGTATTCCTCACGGCGGATTTGTTATAAGAAGCGGCAAGAGCGGATTTGAGAAGGAAAATACACACGTTATGGAATTTTCGCTTAAGCTTGATTCCAATCCCGAGTATACCTCATCAGTTATCGTTGCTTGCGCTCGCGCAGTAGTGCGAATGAGTGCGGAGGGCGTGCACGGAGCGAGATCTATTCTCGATATTCCCCCTTCTTATCTTTCGCCTAAATCTCCCGAGGAGCTTCGCAAAGAGCTTTTGTGAGAGATTGGCATTATATCTGTTTTGGCACTGCCATTCTAAAAAGAAGGGCAGTGCCAAAAGCTTTTTCTGCTACAGCCTTCTCGGTACCGAGAAAAATGGAGGCTCCACGCCGTGGAGCCTCCATTTTTTGTTATGGCGAAAATTTATTCGTTCGAGCTAACCTTATATCCTGCGGCTACTATCGCGGAGCTGAGTGCTTCCTCCGATACCGAGTCTTTAGCTACCACGGTGACGGTTTTTGTATCAAGGACGGCATCAACCGATTTAACTCCCTTGACCGAAAGCAGAGCCTTTTCAACGTGCGCTTTACAGTTA
>CAZSSE010000293.1:0-1454 GCA_964609165.1 uncultured Lachnospiraceae bacterium | reverse complement strand
AGAGAAGAGTGAGCAGGAGCCGCTTCGCGTATGGGGTAGGGTAGAGAACGGCGAGATAGTCAAGGCTGAGGCTCCAGTTATAACAACGCAGTGTATCCGCGTTCCCGTGACGGACGGACACACTGCGGCTGTATTCGTTAAATTTGAAAATAAACCCTCCAAGGAAGAGATATTGGAGGCGTGGAGAAGCTTTAAGGGTAAGCCTCAGGAGATGAAGCTTCCTCATGCGCCCGAGCAGTTTATAACGTATTTTGAAGAGGATAACCGTCCTCAGGCGGCGCTTGACCGTGATATATACGGCGGTATGGGCGTTACGGTGGGCAGACTTCGCGAGGATAAGCTCTACGACTATAAATTCGTAGGTCTTTCGCATAACACGCTCCGCGGAGCGGCAGGCGGAGCTGTGCTTATAGCCGAACTGCTTTACAGAGAGGGATATTTTAACTGATTTTTGACGGACGTATAGGTATTTGGTAACCAAATCGAAAAAACGGAGACGTGAAAAATGGCGCTTAATATTTTTCTGTTTGTCATTGGTCTTGTTATGCTTATAAAGGGCGGAGATTGGTTCGTGGACGGAGCGGTCGGAATTGCTCGGCGCTTCCGTCTCCCCGAGCTGCTTATCGGCGCTACGGTGGTCTCGATAGGAACGACTCTGCCCGAGGTTATGGTGTCGGCGCAGGGAGCGCTGGCAGGCTCGGGCGGTATGGCATACGGCAACGCGATTGGCTCGGTCATATGTAACACGGCGCTTATCGCCGCAATTACTGTGACCGTAAGACCGAGCAGAGCGGACAGAGGCGCGCTCGCGCTCCCCGTTGCGTTCTTCTTTGCGGCGGCTGCTTTTTACGCCGCAGTGGCATATATTTTCGGAGAGTTTACGAGAACGGTCGGAGCCGTACTGCTGTGTACGTTCGTCGCTTATATCGCCGTAACCGTGCTAAAAATGAAGCGAACGCCCATTGCTACCGAGACAGACGTTGAGCCTGACGGTGAGCAGAACGCGCAGAGCGACACCGTAAAAAAAGCACCCGTAAAGGAGCTTGCTTTTCTTGCCGTCGGAGCAGTGCTTATTGCAATCGGCGCTAAGCTGTTGGTGGATAACGGCACTGCGATAGCGCAGGCGCTTGGTGTGCCCGATACGGTCATTGCTCTGACCTTCGTTGCGCTCGGAACGTCGCTTCCCGAGCTTGTCACGGCAATAACCTCTCTTGTCAAGGGACACGGCGCGCTTTCTCTCGGTAATATTATCGGAGCAAATCTATTTAATCTTGTGCTCGTCAGCGGTGTGGCAACTGTCATAGCGCCGTTTGCGGTGCCGACCGAATCGCGTATAGCGGGCTTTCCCACGTCACTTGCAGTCGATATTCCCGTAATGCTCGGAGTAATGCTTTTGCTCACGCTCCCCGCGCTTTTGCGCGAGAGGCTGTCGCGTGTGCAGGGAATAATATTAC
>CAZSSE010000292.1:0-1468 GCA_964609165.1 uncultured Lachnospiraceae bacterium | reverse complement strand
CTTTTCGTTCTTCTTTATAAGTTTGACAATCTTAACACGCTTCTTATATTTACACTTATTGTCGTGGTTTTCCGTGAGCTTGCGGTCACGTCAATGAGACTTGTGGTTTCAACCGGACAGAATATCGTAATTGCCGCAAATTATCTTGGAAAGATAAAGACGGTTTCGCAGATCGTTGCAATATCGACGGTATTTCTTGAGCCTGTCGTTCAGCTCATAGTCAAGCTCATTGTTGAGGCTGTTACAGGTCAGACGCTGTGCTGGCGTACAGATATAGTCCCGCTTTCATGGTTGAGCCTGCTCTTCAGCGTTGTCATGACGATTTGGTCGGGACTTAATTACATAATTTCGTATTGGAAGTATCTTGATCCCGAAAAATAAAAGGTATGCTCGGAGATTTTCCGAAAGCCTGATAACTGTATAAAAATTTCTATATAAAAGCTCCGCAGAGGTCAATTCTGCGGAGCTTTTATGCTTACCGAATAAAATGGGCTGACTCAAATTTGCGTTTGAGCCGGCCCAAGTCTATGGCTTTAAATTAATACATTCCGCCCATTCCGCCGGCACCTGCCATTGCGGCGTTTGCGGCAGCATCTGCTGCGGGATCCTTCTTATCCGCAACTACCGATTCGGTGGTGAGGATCACAGAAGCGATCGAAGCAGCGTTCTGGAGTGCAGAACGAGTTACCTTTGCAGGATCAACGATGCCTGCGCTCATCATATCGCAGTATACCTCGTTGTAAGCGTCAAAGCCGTAGCCGACTTTACCGCTCTTCATGATCTCGTTAACTACTACACCGCCGTCAAAGCCTGCGTTTGCGGCGATCTGACGAACAGGCTCCTCAAGTGCCTTAAGAACGATGCGTACACCTGTTTTTTCGTCGCCATCGACGGTGTCAACAAGCTTTGCAACCTCGGGAATGATGTTGAGGTAAGCTGTACCGCCGCCTGCAACGATTCCTTCCTCAACAGCTGCGCGTGTCGCGTTGAGAGCGTCCTCAATGCGAAGCTTCTTTTCCTTCATCTCTGCCTCTGTAGCTGCGCCGACCTTGATAACGGCAACTCCGCCGGCGAGCTTTGCAAGTCGTTCCTGAAGCTTCTCGCGATCGAAGTCTGATGTAGTTGTTTCAATAGCAACGCGAATCTGCGCAACGCGAGCCTTGATGTCTGCGGGATTTCCTGCACCGCCGACGATAATCGTGTTTTCCTTATTTACCTTGATCTGACGCGCCTGACCGAGCATGTCAAGTGTAGTATCCTTAAGCTCAAGACCGATCTCGGAGGAGATCACCTCGCCGCCTGTAAGCACTGCGATGTCGCGGAGCATTTCCTTTCTGCGGTCGCCAAAGCCGGGAGCCTTAACAGCAACGCAAACGAACGTGCCGCGAAGCTTGTTGAGCACGAGAGTGGTAAGAGCCTCACCCTCAACGTCCTCAGCAACGATGAGAAGCTTTCTGCCTGCCTGAAC
>CAZSSE010000291.1:0-1470 GCA_964609165.1 uncultured Lachnospiraceae bacterium | reverse complement strand
GGGGGTGCGTGTACAGACATATAACATATGAGCGCGAGCTTGAGCTCAAGCGAGGATACGTCAAGGCGGTGTTCTCAAAGGCAGGGCTTGCCGACGTGAACGTGCTGCCCGTGCTTTCAACGGGCAGGGTGCGCGGATATAGAAATAAGGGGCAGTATCCTGTTGCTAAAGGGAAAAACGGCATATATGCAGGATTTTATGCGGCAAAGACGCATAATATCACGCCTGCCGAGGATTGCGCGATACAGAACCCCATGTTCGGCGCGATATTGCGCTTTGTATGCGAGTTTGCCGACAGAAACGGGTGGAGCGTTTACGACGAGGAGAGCGGGCAAGGGCTTTTGAGACATATCTATCTGCGCGTCGGTGAGCGAACGGGGCAGATAATGCTTTGTCTTGTTATAAACGGAAATAAATTGCCGAACGAGAGAGGGCTTGTGTCGGAAATGGCCAAGTGCTTCCCGAATGTTGTCAGCGTGATGATAAATGAGAATAAGGAGAGCACTAATGTGGTGCTCGGAGATAAATACAGAAGGCTTTCCGGTAAGGACGGAATAGAGGACGAGCTTTGCGGATTGCGCTTTTTCATCAGCCCGGATTCGTTCTATCAGATAAATCGCGACGGAGCGGAGCTGCTGTACACAAAGGCGGCGGAGCTGGCGGCTCTTAAGGGCGATGAGATACTTATGGATCTTTATTGTGGAACAGGAACGATAGGTATTTCTATGGCAAGCAGAGTGAGAAGACTTTGCGGAATTGAGATAGTTGAGAGCGCGGTTGAATGCGCAAGGGGGAACGCCGAGCGCAACGGAATAGCGAATGCGAGCTTTGTTTGCGCCGATGCGGGAAATCGTGATGTAATATTGGAGGCGGCAGGAGGAGTGCGTCCCGACGTCGTGGTAATAGATCCGCCCAGAAAGGGAAGCACTAAAGAGCTTGTTGAGTGCTTGGCGTCTCTTGAAGTTCCAAGGGTAGTATACGTTTCGTGCGATCCCGATACGCTTGCGCGTGATTGCGTTTGGTTTGGAGAGTGCGGATACCTGATCGGCGACGTGCATCCGGTGGATATGTTCCCAAGAACGGGACACGTCGAGACGGTAGTTCTTTTGTCAAGGAAAAAAGCGAAGGACTATTTGGAAGTAAACGTAGAAATGGATGATGATTTTCTGACGAAAGCTGAATCCAAAGGAACGTATGACCAAATAAAACAGTATATTTTAGATAAATACCAAATAAAAGTAAGTAGTCTATATATTGCACAAGTCAAAGAAATGTGCGGTATCAAGGAAAGAGAAAATTATAATCATTCAAAGAAGGAAGATAGCAAGCAGCCGCAAGTTTCCGAAGATAAACGTCAGATTATTATGGAAGCATTGCAATACTTCAAAATGCTTTAATGCCTAAAAGGACGAATGTAACTCATTCGTCCTTTTAGTAACTATGCCCGAAAGCCATAGCAAGGGAATAGGC
>CAZSSE010000290.1:0-1474 GCA_964609165.1 uncultured Lachnospiraceae bacterium | reverse complement strand
GTTCGAAGGGCGTCAAACTTGGGTTCTTAAGTCCCGTTTCTCGCACCAAACAACAACAGACCGAGTTATGCTCGGTCTGTTGTTGTTTGTAAAAACCGACGAAGATCCACCTCGAACGACACTACCTTTTTCGCTTTTCGGCTGCCTTTCGGGAAAATCGGCAACCGCAGTAGTCCTGTCGGTAAAGCGAATAAAGCTCGGATAATTCGCATGATCGCTTGTATCCGTTCTTCTTCTTGAAATCAGAAAATAAGTAAGCAACGCTATATTTTTGCCCAAGTTCTTCACCAATGGAATTAAGCCACTCAGCGTTTTTGTAGGGGCTTATCGAAAGCGTCGTGCAAAAATAGTCAAAACCGAGATGCTTTGCCTCTTTTGCGGTCTCCTCAAGACGCATTTTATAGCACTCATAGCAGCGAGATCCCCCCTCATCAAGCTCCTCCATTCCTTTTGCCATATTCTCAAACTCCGACGGATCGTACCGACCGGATAAAAGCTTTACATCGGCATGAAGCGGCATTTGATCGATAAGCCTACGCAGCTCCTCCTCTCGAAACCTATATTCCTCTTTCGGTGAGATATTGGGGTTGAAGAAAAAGAGCGTAATATCAAAATATTGCGACAGATATTCAAGAATGTAGCTTGAACAGGGAGCGCAGCAGGCATGAAGCAGAAGGCTTTTTCGCTCACCTCGCGTGCTCAGATCTTTTATCGTGTTATCAAGAATAAGACTGTAATTTTGTTTGTTCATCTTGCTTACCAAATGAATTTATCCCGCAAAATATTCAAGAGCTTTTTTATAGCCGTTGAAGCCGAGACCGCATATTGTTTTCTTAGCAACCAAAGACACGTATGAATGCTTGCGAAATTCCTCTCGTGAGCTTATATCAGACAGATGCACCTCGACAGTTGGAATACCAACTGCCTTAAGAGCGTCGAGAATCGCAATGCTCGTGTGAGTGTACGCTGCGGGATTTATCACGATACCGTCGTAGATCCCGTATGCGGATTGAATTATATCAACTATTTCACCCTCATGATTTGACTGAAAAAGAGAAACGCTCAGCGAGAGCTCTGCTGCCGAATTACGAATGAATTGCTCAAGCGCGCCAAAATCCTGCTTACCGTATATATCGGGCTCGCGGATGCCGAGCATATTGAGATTAGGACCGTTTATAACAAGAATTTTCATAAGCTTATCCTTTGAAATATTTTTTAAATTCATCAATTATGAGTTGCGCGGTCTTTTCCTTGATCTCGGTGCTTTTTACCCTAATATCGGCAAAGCGGAGATAGGAATCAATGCGAGATGCGTAAATGTCTGCAAGCGACCGACTTTGCGAGATAGGTCGGTTGTCGGTTGGAAGCTTATCAAGCTCGCGTTCAAGGAATACTATCACGCCGTTCTGGTGAAGCAGAGGATAGTTGCGCTCGCATGTTACCGCGCCGCCGCCTGTGGCTATAACCTTACCGC
>CAZSSE010000289.1:0-1503 GCA_964609165.1 uncultured Lachnospiraceae bacterium | reverse complement strand
GCGTATAAGCCCGTCACGCTTCGAGCACAGCGAATACAGCAGATGTACCTGCTCAAGCTGTTGATTGGAGCCGTCAAGCGCAAGGCTCTGCATATCCTTTATCGCCTCAAGACTCTTTTGTGTATATTTATCGAAGTTCATAAAAACACCTCATTTCTTTTTTGTATGAGATAATGATACACCTTTTCTATGAACTTTTAAACGATATTTGATTGCAAAAATGTAAATTTTAGCACTCGCTACAATTGAGTGCTAAAAATATATTCTAAAAATTAGAGTGATACGCTTTTGATATGGATAAAATCTGGCACTTGCTGAGGAATATGTGCTATATAAGACGCTTTTGAGAAGAATATGAATAAAAGCTTGAATATTTACAAAAAATATTCATTATTTCCTTGACATTTTCTTCAAATAGATTTATAATATTTGATATGGGTATTTGTGCCCGCTAATAACGACAGTGTCGAAAGGAAGGCTTCGTGTATCGCGGAGCAAAATGATTATGGCAAAAATCAGCAGGAGAGAAGCGAGAGAAATTTTGTTGGGACTTTTATTTGAAACTGAATTTCGTACGGACGAGGATATAAAGGCTGTATTCGCGGCGGCGTCTGATGAGCGAGACGTTCCGAACGACGACTATATAAGCCGCGCGTATTTCGGAGTATACGGCAACGTTGAGAAGATAGACGCGATGATAGGAAAGCATTCCAACGGCTGGAAGCCCGAAAGAATGTCAAGGCTTTCGCGCTCTGTGCTTCGTATGTGCGTATACGAAATGCTTTATGAAAACGGGGAAAACAACATTCCGTACAGCGTTTCGATAAACGAGGCGATAGAGCTGACTAAAAAGTTTGACGACGATAAGGCACGCCCGTTCATAAACGGAATACTCAATTCCGTAAAGAGTGAGCTTGAGGCGTGCGCCAATGAGGCGGAGCAGTAATGAAAAACTGTTACGTGGGCTTTGATACAAGCAATTACACCACGTCGGTTGCCGTGTGCGACGCTGCCGGCAGGATAGTGGCGAGCTTAAAGGCGCCGCTCCGAGTAAAGAGCGGAGAGCGAGGCTTGAGGCAGTCGGACGCGGTATTTGAGCACGTCAGAAATCTGCCGCCGCTTATCGGCGAGCTGCGCGGGGCGCTTGACGGCTATAAAACCGTTGCTGTCGGAGTATCGGCAACACCGCGCGATGCAGACGGCTCCTATATGCCGTGCTTTCTTGCCGGAAAGAGCGCGGCGTATTCTTTCGGAGCAGGCGCCTCGGCTCCCGTATACGAGCTTTCGCATCAAAGCGGACATATTGCGGCGGCACTGTATTCGGCGGGGAAAACGGAGCTTATCGGCAGTGAATTTTATGCGTTTCACGTATCGGGCGGAACGACGGAGCTTTTGCTCGTCAGCGGCGGTGCGGAGCTTTTTTCGGTAAAGCGGATAGGCGAGGCGGCGGATATAAATGCAGGACAGGCTATCGACCGAGTCGGAGTTATGATGGGGCTGGAT
>CAZSSE010000288.1:0-1524 GCA_964609165.1 uncultured Lachnospiraceae bacterium | reverse complement strand
AACGATAAACATTCGCGTAGAGGTCTTTTAAAGATGGTCGGCGCGAGAAGAGGTTTACTCGGCTATCTTAAGTCGGTCGATCTTGAAGGTTACAGAGCACTCGTCGCTAAACTTGGACTCAGAAAATAATAGAAACTCAGGCGGCACTTTTTTGTCGCCTGTTTTTTTACGGGAATACCGCGTAAAAATATAAAGTAGTCCGTCGTCGCACGCTGCGGCGCGGGTTAAAAATAGAGAGAACAGGAGAAATAAAATGACACCAAATTACAAAGAATTCAGAACGATTGTCGGCGGTAGAGAAGTTATCGTCGAAACCGGCAAATATTGCGAACAAACGAGCGGTTCGTGTATCGTAAGATGCGGCGAAACGGTCGTTATGGTAAACGTTACTATGTCGCCCACCGCGAAAGAAGGACAGGATTTCTTCCCCCTTACCGTTGACTATCAAGAAAAGATGTACTCGGTAGGTAAAATCCCCGGCGGCTTCACCAAGCGTGAAGGCAGAGCGTCCGACAAGGCGATACTTACTTCACGTCTTATCGACAGACCTCTCCGTCCGTTGTTCCCCAAAGGACTTTTTAACGACGTAGTAGTCGTAGCGACCGCTTTATCCGTAGATCCGGATATCGCGCCCGAACCTTTCGCTATGCTCGGCAGCTCTATTGCTTTATCCGTTTCGGATATTCCGTGGGCAGGTCCTACCGGCAGCGTAGTAGTAGGTCTCGTTGACGGCAAGTACGTTATCAACCCCGATCTTAAACAGAAAGAAAAGTCTACTCTTCATCTTAATCTTGCGGGTACTAAAGACGCTATTATGATGGTAGAAGCAGGCTCGAAGGAAATCTCCGACGACGAAATGGTAGGCGCTATTCTCTTCGGTCACGAAGAAATTAAAAAGCAGTGCGCTTTCCAAGAAGAAATCGTTGCGGCGGTAGGTAAGCCCAAGCTTGAAATGGACCTTTACCACATTCCCGAAGAAATCGACAACGCGGTAAGAGAATACGCGTCTGAAATGCTCGATAAAGCGCTCGACACCTTCGATCGTCACGAAAGACAGGAAGGACAAGACGCGGTTGAAAAGGACGTTCTCGCTCACTTCGCTGAAATTTTCCCCGGAAAAGAAAGAGAAATGAAAGATTCTCTTTATTATCTCACCAAAGAAAAGGTAAGAAGAAAAATCGTAGATAACGGCGTTCGTCCCGACGGCAGAAGCCTTACCGAAGTTCGTCCTATCTGGTGCGAACACGGTATTCTTCCGAGAGTTCACGGAACCGGCTTGTTCACGAGAGGACAAACTCAGGTTATGACGACCTGTACTCTCGCAATGCTTGGCGACGCGCAAAAACTCGAAGGTCTCGACGACGAAGATACCAAGCGTTATATGCATCAGTACAACATGCCCGGCTACGCTTCGGGCGAAGCGAGAGGCATTAGAAGCCCCGGCAGAAGAGAAATCGGACACGGCGCGCTTGCCGAAAGAGCGTTGGCTCAGGTAATTCCTTCCGAAGAAGAATTCCCCTATGC
>CAZSSE010000287.1:0-1533 GCA_964609165.1 uncultured Lachnospiraceae bacterium | reverse complement strand
AGCAACTGCCTTCTAAGCAGTAGGTCGGGGGTTCGAGTCCCTCAAGGCACGCCATATACGGTGGGATTGGCGCAGTTGGTTAGCGCGTCAGGTTGTGGCCCTGAAGGCCGTGGGTTCGAATCCCATATCTCACCCCATAAATAAAAGTGCCGAGAGTTTTTCTCTCGGCGCTTTCATTTATGAGTATCTGTGTAAGCATATGATGAAATGTGACGACACAAAAAGGGCTGTATATATGCCGCGCTTGACATATATTGCTAAATATGATATAATATTTCGGGGTGAAGATCACCCCGACTATTTATTTTCGGAGCTTTCAGATGGGTAAAAGACATATTAATATCCCAATATTTATACCTCATATGGGATGCCCAAATAATTGCGTGTTTTGCAATCAGCATACGATCTCGGGACACGGAGAGTTTGTGCTTGAGCAAGCGGAGCGCGAAATAGATGAGGCACTGTCTACGGTTCCAAATGAAGCGACTGTCGAGATCGCTTTTTTCGGCGGATCGTTTACGGGAATAGACCGCTCTCTTATGGTATCCTTGCTTGAGCTTGCGGAGGGCTACGTAAAGCGTGGAAGAGCTGATAGGATAAGGCTTTCGACACGTCCGGACTATATTGACGACGAGATACTTTCTATACTTTCCTCATATTCTGTCAGAACCGTTGAGCTGGGGCTTCAGAGCCTTGACGACGGAGTTCTTGCCGCCTCTAAGCGCGGTCATGATGCCGAGTGCGCGCGTCGCGCGTGTGGGGCTATAAAGAAAGCGGGATTTGAGCTTGTCGGTCAGATGATGATCGGACTGCCGCTGTCCGATGCTGAAAAAGAAACAGAAACCGCTAAAATGATATGCGAGATGGGCGCGGACGGTGCGAGAGTTTACCCTACCGTCGTGTTTGCCGAAACAGAGCTTGCGGATATGATGCGGCGAGGTGCATACAGACCGCTTTCGCTCGAGGATGCAGTAGAAAGAACAAAAAACGTGCTATCAGTTTTTGATCGCGCCGGAGTTCCGTGTATCAGAGTCGGACTTTGTGCGTCGGAGAATTTGCGCGACGCATCAATGGCGATAGCGGGTGCAAATCACGCCGCAATAGGAGAGATGGCAATGAGTGCCCTGTATTTTGACAGAATATGCAGATCGCTTGACGAGCAAAACATACGGGGCGGCGGTATAACCGTTTTCGTCGCTTCGGGTGCTACGTCCAAGGCGGTGGGGCATAAACGCGCAAATAAATTAAAAATTTGCGAAAAATATGGGCTTGAATGGGTAAAAGTGCTTGAAAAAAATGAAATAATAGGTTATAATATTATAATAGAGCATACTGTTTAAATTTTGTTTGTAACGCAGGATAATTTTCACCGAGAGGAGAACGTAAGTGTATCTTAAATCTCTTGAGCTTCAAGGCTTCAAATCCTTTCCCGATAAGACAAAGCTGACCTTTGAGGGCGGAGCTACTGTCATTGTAGGGCCTAACGGAAGCGGAAAATCTAATATTTCGGACGCTATGCGCTGGGTGCTGGGT
>CAZSSE010000286.1:0-1541 GCA_964609165.1 uncultured Lachnospiraceae bacterium | reverse complement strand
ATTGAAATTGAGCACGAACGCAGTTCCGTTTTCATACTCCTCGTATACTACCGAGTTCACGGCAACAGCATACTTATTGAACGACGTATTCTGATTTTTATCATCTCCGTCATCAGTATCCTCTGTATCCTCTTCTTCAGAAGCCACTATATCAGCGTTTTCCTTTGCGAAGTCTGCCACATCCTCGTTGAGAGCTGCTATCTCATTAGCAATATAGCTATTGAGTGCCGCGCAATCATCTGCCAAATCTGCATTAAGGTCATTGAGTGTATTTCTGATCTCAACGGTAAATGCCTCGTTAGTATTTACCATATCGATATTCTCACTTGCAAATGCGTACATCTCGGCAATTTTCTCAGCAGTCTCGGTGGCTTTAAGTGTTGCCGCCACGTATTCAGCGTAGATCTTCTTTACGTCAGCCAAAGCATCATCATATGCCTTCTGTGCTTCCTCAAGAGCCTTGATCTCCTCCTCGGTTGGCTGATCTACAGTCGAATCGGTAGCATTATCGCCTTCCGATTCTTCATCGGCAGCCTGAAGCGCATCAAGTGCCGCTTTAGCATCGTTCAACGTATTGACTGCATCGTCAAGTCTTACTGCAATATCCGTTGCAAGCTTATAAAGATTTGCAACGCTTCCAGCCACAGTCTCATTAAGAGCCGTGGGAAGTATCTCGGAAAGTGCAAGAAGATTCTTTCTTACCGTCTGGATCGTGGAACGAATGGACTCTCTGTTAGCCTCTGCCGCTGCTTTTTGTTCGGCTGCCATAGCAAGAAGCTCTGCCATAGCATCATCAGCTATTTCATTATCATCGGGAATTCTTACAGCGGAATCATCAATAAACTTATGCTCAACTATAAGGCTATCCTGAACATTCTTGAGAACCTCATTAAGCTCGTGGTAACGCTCAACAAGGTCGTTTTGCCAGATGTCATAGCGTACCGAGTAGTACTCGCTTGTATCGTAATTCTGCTTGAGCTTTTCGGTGTTTCTGTAGGAAAGAATAAACTTGATCGATGCACCGTTCTCGATAGCTCTGAGAAGTGCATAATCAATATTACCCTCCATATTGATAGCCGAGCCTGCAAACTGAACGTATCCGTGAAGAACCATTCCGAGGAAAGGAACGGTAGCGCACGAACGTGCGTGACGGCTGGAGTCCGTAGCTGCATCGGTGATGTAATCTACATATTTCCACGTATATACGTTTCCGCCCGAGGTAAGTACCTTGTCATATTTTGAGTCGAGGTAAGCAAACGCCTCAGAGGTAAACTGCTTAGAATCCTCACGGTTGTAAGGCTCATCCTCATCAAAGTCAGAGGACAGATAGGATCCGAGAGTGGAAACCGAAATTCCCATAGGATCATACTTCAAATAATTATCGGTAAGCTTAGTATAGAAACGGCTGAAATATGCAGGCGACATAGCAAGCTCAAAGTAATTGATGTACGTCTGTCTTGTTGCGCTGTATTCGCGCTTACTTGTATAACGATCATCAATGGTCTTTATCGCATGCTTGTCAAGTGTCAATCCATCGAAGA
>CAZSSE010000285.1:0-1542 GCA_964609165.1 uncultured Lachnospiraceae bacterium | reverse complement strand
CTGTAGACAGTCGTTTTGTTTATTTTCAAAAATTGATCGAAGATTTTATAGTCCATTTTGCACTCCCTTTTGTAGGATATGACAAATATTACGGAAATGCGAAATATATCTTGACAATAGTTCGGAAATCCGTTATAATTTATTTATGCACATTCATTATATACCAGAGAAAAGGTTTTGTCAATACCATTTTCCTATTTTTATGATATTATGCAAAACCGAAATAAATTCTACGAAAGGAAGTGATAAAATGTGTGAGATCTGCAAACGCTTCATATGCCCTCCCGCCTGCCCGTCGTACGATGGCAAAAGCGCAGAGTACGGACGTCGGGTGGGTATCTGCAAAGGCTGCGGAGCAGAGCTTTATGCCTCCGACGAGATTTTCGCAAGCAGAAACAAAATACTTTGCAAAGGATGCTATATTTCCGAGCAAAAAGTACAAAGATGCGTGCCGTGCGTCGCGCACGCATAAAAAGATCGACCATATTATACAAGCAAGTGAGTGCTGAATTATGCCCGAAAGGAGAATAATGCCCGAAAACATTACCAGAATAACGCGCACGGTTACAGTCACCAAGGAGGAATACTCCGAGGTGGAAAATTTCCTGCGCACCTACGGATTTTACAAAAAGCTGCTTATGCTCGATAAATACGAGCAGGATTATTTTGCCAAGCCCACCACGCAGTACCCCGATGCACTCGATCGCCCGAGCGAGATCGCGCTTGCGCACGCAAAAATGTTTGAGGTGCGGCATTTCATTATGAGTATGCAAAACTGCAACGAAAAGCTGCTGCTCTACTATCATTACGTCCGCTCCGATTCTGTAGAGTGCTGTGCCGAGCTGATAGGCATATCGCGAAGCAGCGCGTTCAGACTCAAAAAGAGAGCGCTTTCGCTCGCCGCCGAGCTATACAGAGAAAAGCGTCGGCGCGAGATGGCAGAGCAAAGGCAATTTGAAAAGCTGAGTGCAAAAAATTAAAGGATATGCAAGTTTACAAATCGACATACATATTCCTGTTTATTCTCGATAGCAAAAAATATTTTCCGATCGTCTGTGGTGCGACATTCGGACGACATTTTGCATTTTTTATGTTCAAAAAGCACAAAGTCCATTGATTCGTTCGATAACTTTTTCTATTTTGTAGCTTTTTCGACGAATTTTTCACCAAAAAATCGTACAAAATTAACTATTTACAAATTTGACGATTTGGTGTATAATACAAAAGCTGTCGGCGGCACCAACTCCACAGCCACGCACAACTGCCTTTATCTCCATGCGGAATATCAATCTTATGATATCAAGCGCGCTGGGATAAACTCACGGTTGTGCTTTTTCTTTTTCAGCCTTTTTCAGGTCAATTTTGCCGCCATTCCTTCGGCAAACGGCGGTCTTACAGAGCTTTTAGCGTATCCTTGCATCCCATTATAGAACAACGTGTGAAAATGTACAACGCACGGCGCAAATATTATTCACATAAGCAGAATATACGCTCCAATACGATCAAATTTCATCAAATGTTAATTATTAATTATTATTAATG
>CAZSSE010000284.1:0-1553 GCA_964609165.1 uncultured Lachnospiraceae bacterium | reverse complement strand
GTAGTAGGTCTGACCTACAAAGCCGCCCGCACCGCCGGACGCACCGCCCTTGACAGTACCGAGATCTGCAAAACCTTCCTTACCATTTACACAGTTTTCAAGATATACTGTATTCTGATGTGATGCTGCGATAAATCCACCTGCCCAAGGAGCGTCAATGGTTCCAAGGTTAGTGGAATTTTTAATTGTTACCGCGCCTGCGCTGCCTCTTACGTAAGCAGTAACACCTGCTGCGGTTGTGCCACCCTTGAGATTACCGTAGTTGGTAAATCCGTCAACGTCAAGTGTGCCGCCCTCAAAGCATCCGACAACACCTGCCACGTGGATAGCGTCAATATCTGCGTAGTTTGCACCGCCGATTACCGTCAAGGGTTTATTAGCGTTACCTACAAGTCCGCCCTGACCCTGAGCGGCACCTTCCTTGGCAACGATCTTGCCCTTGGTGGCGTCGTCAGCTACACCGTTTACGCAGTTTTCGAGCTTTGTGGTGCCCGCAAATGCCGCACCGATAAATCCGCCAACGTAATTAGCCTTAATCGTACCTGTGTTTACGGAGTCCTCAACGACAGTTGTAATATTGCCTTCTGTCCAACCGGTGATAGCACCGGCAGTATTATTACCGGTTATAGCACCGTTGTTGGTGAATTTCTCAACAGTCAGGCTTGCGCCCGTCTTGCTGATCTTACCAACGACACCGCCTGCCTCGCCGCCTGTTACGTTAGCATTGTTTGTGCATTCGATAGCTGTAACGTTATCGTTTGCATACATAGCCAACGCACCTGTGCTTGCCGAGCCGCCGTTAACAGCGGTGAGCGAAACAACAACGTTCTTGTATGTTACGTTGCCTACCGTCTTAGCAACACCGCTGATGGCTGTTACGTCACCTGCAAGTGTAAGGTTCTTAATTGTGGAATTTGCAACGTCTCCGAAAAGACCGTTATTGCCCGAAAGCGTAATGGTCTTGCCGTTACCGTCAAAGGTTACGTTCTTGAGATTCTTGCTTGCCCATTCAGCAGAAAGGGTAAGATTGTCAACAGCAAGATAGTAGGATCCGCCGATATCCATTGCCGCAAGATCCGATTCTGTCTTTACAGCAGTTCCGACAGGAGCAGAATCCTCAAGAGGCTCAAGCTCAAGATCGTAGAATATTACAGAATTAAAATTACCGCTGGCGGAATTTTCTGTGCCTATGTTAGCGCAGAACCAACGCATTGCGGGAAACTCTTCGTCAATAACTGTATTGATGCCGGTAGCACTTCCGTCTGCCCATGCAGGAACGATCTGGTCGCCGGATGCCATAAGAGCGATGATCTCATCCTCCTGAACGACAATAGGCGTCTCAAGCTCAAACTCTACAAACTTGTGAACGTCTGTAGAAGGAGCAGTAAGACCTACATCATCGGGCTTCACCGAAATAACGTGAGTCGAAATGGGCTCGCGCGTAGCACCAACAAGATCATCATACTTGAAGACCTTGATAGTAAAGTTTATGTTGCCATTCTCATCTGCTTCCTTTACATTCTTTATAGGAAGCGTGATGGAGTGTATACGAT
>CAZSSE010000283.1:0-1556 GCA_964609165.1 uncultured Lachnospiraceae bacterium | reverse complement strand
ATACATAGGCTGGTCGGTAGCGTCGCTTGCCATAACGACCGAGAGAAAAACACAGTCCTTATTATCAATAGCGATCATTCCGTGAGGCGTTGACGAATTGAAGAAAATACTGTCTCCCTCTCTCAATATCTCCTCGTGCTCTCCAACGCGGAAACGCAAGGAGCCATTGATTACCATATCAAACTCCTGACCTGCATGAGTTACCGTATGAATTGGCATTGTTTGAAGCTCATCCGAATACGAATACGTGACCCAATAGGGTGAGGCGAGCTTTTTTCTGAACTGAGGCGCGATCGCCTGAATAGTGGTACCGTCCTCAGCGGCAGTGGTAATTCCCTCTCCTCTGCGGGTAACGGTATATTCCGAAAGCTTTGCGCTGTGTCCTTCAAGAAGATCGGTAATCTCAATACCGTACGCCTTCGCGCACTTATGTATGAATGTAAAAGGCAGATCCACGCTACCGGATTCATATGCGCAATACAGTTCCTCAGAAATTTCGGTCAGCTCTGCCATTTGTGCAGAGGTATAGCCCATAATCTGACGCATCTCATGTATACGCAGTGCTACCTTTTCAATTTGTTTTACATCCGATTGATTTGTCATAATCCAATCCCCTTTCGAAACAATAAAATATTATAAAAAAAACGTCTCAAGAAATAAATCTTGAGACGAGCTAAAACACCCGCGGAACCACTCAAATTACGGAAAACCGCCACTCAGAACTCTTATAAGTCCTTGCCCTTAACGCGGGAAACGTGAAACTCTAACTATCGCTCGAATTCCCAACTCGGAAGTGATGGGTAGATCAGCCTTTTGCAATCGGCTCGCACCACCCGCCGACTCTCTGTATGCTCATTACGCCCTACCGTCTTCGTCACAGTCTTTAAAACTTGTATCTGCTATATATTTTATCACTTCATCAAGAAAAAGTCAAATACTTTATCGCCGAAAAACGTACAAAATTTCAATAAATCCCAGATATTTTTTTGTGCACTATAATTAAATATCGCATTTTTGAGATTTTTCACTTGACAAATCGCAAAAATAGTGATTAAATATATGTGTTAGACTGCAAAAAAGACAATGACGGAAATCTTACCCTTATTCGGATGTTGCAGAGAGTCGGCGGGTGGTGCGAGCCGATGCGGAAGGTTTGGGTATTCTCTTTCCCGAGTCGGTCTTGTGAACGCTTAAGCAAGTAATGAGACACGGTAGGTCCCCGTTACAGGACAGAGCCCTTTTGGGGCTTGTGAGTGATTTCCCTTATTGGGGGTAATTAGGGTGGTACCGCGAATATGATTCGTCCCTGAAGCTGCTTCGGCAGCTCGGGGATTTTTTTATTTAAAATTCATTTAAAAATTGAAGGGAGACATGTACGAATCATGAGACAAATTGTAATCAGCGACGCAACAATGAAGCAGACCGCTGAGGATCTGCGCCTTACATTTAAGGAAAAAATCGAGCTTTCCAAACTATTGGACAAGATCGGTGTAGATCTGATCGAGCTTGACGGCATTAAAAGCCCCAGCATTGATGCGCTATTGATAAAGTCTATT
>CAZSSE010000282.1:0-1605 GCA_964609165.1 uncultured Lachnospiraceae bacterium | reverse complement strand
ATATTGATTACCGTATATCCGCCGCCCGGGGCAAGTGCGGGGTAGTTTGCGGGTCTGATGATATTTTCCGAGTCGGAGAGCAGGGAAAATATATCCTTTTTGCTGAAGGCGTGATTTCCAAGCGTTATGAGGTCGGCTCCCGCCTCAAGCAGTGCTTTTGCGTCTACGGATCCCATACCGTATATATCGGCGGCGTTCTCTCCGTTTACCACGACGAAGGCTGCGTCGAGCTCACGTCGTTTGTTCCATAGGTTATTTTTGAGATGCTCGACTCCCTTAGAGCCGACGACGTCTCCTATTGCAAGGATCTTCATATAAAATACTTTCTGTTAGGTAATATTATCCGAGAGATCCGCACTTATGTGCGAACTCGGACGGCGTCATATCCGTAAGGCTTTTGAACACCTTACAGAAGTAGGATGAATTTGCAAATCCGACGGCTACCGCGATTTCCTCAATATTAGAGTCGGAATTCAGCAGAAGCTCCTTTGCCTTTCCCACTCTGTATAGCTGTATGTAACGTGCGGGTGGCATATCGAATACCGAAAGAAATATATTTCGGTAATAGGTCTCGCCAATGCCCGAAAGCTCTGCAAGCATTGGTGTATAGAGATCCTGCCGCGCATAGTTTGCCTCAATGAATTTTACAGAGGCGTGTATAAGCCCGTATTTACCGGCAAGCGAATGATTGTAGGCGTGAACTGTCGAGATCTGTGTCACGAGTGAGTAGAGCTCGGACATACATTTTGAAAAGTATGCCGGCCCGCGCAGCCCGAAATATTGAAGCAGGCTTTTGGCGAGCTTATGTATATTTTTATCTCCGACAGTCAGATACTCACATATGCCGCCTCCATCAAGCTCGCGTGAAAGCTGGGTGTCGGTAACGTCAAACTCGACAACCGTACATTCCCCCGATTTTTCTACCGTCATAAAATAAGGTGTGCCCTTGGCGATAAAAAGCACCTTATCTGCACTTGCGGTATACGAGCTCTTGCCGAATTTGTATACGGATTTTCCGCTTTTGCGGATAACGAGTGCGCAGTGCGGTGCTACCGTTTCGGTCTGGGCACCGGTCGGGTGGCTTGTACGCCTTACGTCGCAGATGGAAGTGAGGATAAGATTTGCTATGTCGAAATTTTTTATCATAAAAAAGTCTCCGCTCATGCTTAAAATTTTTCAACACACAAAAAATATGTGTACAAAGAGTATTAAACGGGATCTCTCATCGAGATCCCGTTTAATATTGTACCATACAACACAACGCTTGTCAAGAAAATACGACATTTTTCCTGTGTTGAAAAATTCAATTTTCGAGGTCGTTCTTCTCTTTGAACTTTTTGATCGCCTGAAACGAAGCGTCGCTTATTATGTGCTCCATTTTGCAAGCATCCTCTGCTGCGGTATCGTCGTCAACGCCAAGGGAACGGAGGAACTCGCTTATTATTGTATGACGCTCGAATATCTTTTCGGCGTGCTTGCGTCCCGTTTCCGTAAGCGTAATATAGCCCGAGCGGTCTACAGTGATATATCCGTTATTGCGCAGTATTCCGATCGCGCGGCTGACGCTGGGCTTTGAGTATCCCATATGCTCGCTTACGTCTATGG
>CAZSSE010000281.1:0-1623 GCA_964609165.1 uncultured Lachnospiraceae bacterium | reverse complement strand
GGAAACGAGATGACGGACGTTCTGCGTGAATTTCCCGAGCTTACCGATCCGAGAACGGGCAAGTCGCTCATGATGCGTACCGTTCTTATCGCCAATACGTCGGATATGCCTGTTGCGGCACGCGAGGCGTCGATCTATACGGGTATCACGATAGCGGAATATTACAGAGATATGGGATATTCGGTCGCTGTCATTGCAGATTCTACGTCGCGTTGGGCAGAGGCGTTGCGCGAGATGTCGGGACGACTTGAGGAAATGCCCGGTGAGGAAGGCTATCCCGCATATCTGACAAGCCGTCTTGCACAGTTCTATGAAAGAGCGGGAAAGGTAGTATGTCTTGGATCCGACGGAAGACAGGGCGCGCTTTCGGCGATCGGAGCGGTATCTCCGCAGGGCGGAGATATTTCCGAGCCGGTTACACAGGCTACTCTGCGTATAGTTAAGGTGTTCTGGGGACTTGATGCTTCATTGGCGTATAAGCGTCATTTTCCTGCCATAAATTGGCTTAATTCCTATTCGCTTTACCGCGACAGGCTTGCTCCGTGGTTCTCAGAGCACGTATCAAAGGCATGGATGGACAATACCGCAAGACTGCTTAAGCTTTTGCAGGAGGAGAGCGATCTTCAGGAGATCGTAAAGCTTGTCGGTATGGATGCGCTTTCCTCTGAGGACAGACTTAAGCTTGAGCTTGCACAGTCGATACGCGAGGACTTTTTGCAGCAAAATGCTTTTGAGGACGTTGATAGCTTTACCGAGCTTGACAAGCAGGCGGCGTTGATCGAGCTGATCTTCTCATTCGGAGATAAGGCAGGGAAGGCAATCGCGGCGGGGGCGAATATTGAAAAAATATCGACCTTGCCCGTAAGAGAGCGCATAGGTCGTGCCAAGGCTGTGCCTTATGCCGAGTATAAGAAGGTATATGCGGACATCGACGAGCAGATAACGCGTGAGCTCGATGCACTCAGAACATAAAATTTTGACGGAGGGACGCATCAGAAATGATTAGAGAATACAGAACAATAGAAGAGGTCGCAGGCCCTTTGATGCTTGTAAAGCAGGTCGAGGGTGTCAAGTATGACGAGCTTGGCGAGATAGAGCTTCCCGACGGAAGCGTTCGCCGTTGCCGCGTGCTTGAGGTCAACGGGCGCGACGTGCTCGTTCAGCTTTTTGAATCGAGTGCGGGACTTAACCTCGCACACAGTAAGGTCAGGTTTACGGGGCACGGCGTGGAGCTGCCTGTTTCTCCCAATATGCTCGGACGTGTATTTAACGGAATGGGCGAGCCTATCGACGGAGGAGCGAAGCTTATCCCTGAAAAATATCTTGACATCAACGGAACCCCGATAAATCCTGCGGCACGCTATTATCCGTCCGAGTTTATCGAGACGGGCGTTTCGACTATTGACGGACTTAACACGCTGGTAAGAGGTCAGAAGCTCCCTATATTCTCGGGATCGGGTCTTCCTCACGCAAATTTTGCGGCGCAGATCGCGCGACAGGCAAAGGTTCGCAACTCGGATTCTAAATTTGCCGTGGTTTTTGCGGCTATCGGTATCACCTTTGAGGAATCGGATTTCTTTATATCCGACTTTAAGAAAACAGGGGCGATAGACCGTACAGTGC
>CAZSSE010000280.1:0-1632 GCA_964609165.1 uncultured Lachnospiraceae bacterium | reverse complement strand
AGGTTTTTATAATGCTCACGCAAGCCCGCAAAATCCCAAAGAGTACTATCATCTCCATGCAGATGCGCCGCAACATTATCACGAACCGTAGAGCGTATCATCTTGCATATAGTCTCGCTTATGTCATCACCGTTAAGCACACTGTTGCGCTGACCGTAGATTATATTCCTCTGTTGATTCATAACATCGTCGTAGGTAAGAACGTACTTGCGGCGTTTGAAGTTTTGATCCTCTATACGCTTCTGCGCATTTTCGATGGTATTTGAAAGCATTTTTGCATCGATCGGGGTATCCTCGGGAAGTCCAAGTCTGTCAACAAGTCCTAACATTCTGTCAGATCCGAACAGACGCATAAGATCATCCTCAAGCGAGATATAAAATCTCGATTCACCCGGGTCGCCCTGACGTCCCGAGCGTCCGCGAAGCTGATTGTCGATACGACGGCTCTCGTGGCGCTCTGTTCCGAGGATATAAAGTCCTCCCGCTTCTCTTACCCGCTCCGCCTCCGGTGCGATCTCAGCCTTGAATTTTTCATAAAGCTCGCGGTATATCTCGCGCGCCCTTATGACCTCCTCATCGTCTATGACTGCCGTGCCCGTAGCCATAGCTATAAGCTCCTCGTCTATCTCCATCTTGCGCATCTCGCGCTTTGCCATATATTCCGGATTTCCGCCCAGCATAATGTCAGTTCCACGACCTGCCATATTCGTGGAAATAGTTACTGCGCCGAGCTTACCCGCCTGCGCTACTATTTCGGCTTCCTTGTCGTGATGCTTTGCATTGAGAACGGTATGAGCAATTCCCTCTCTCTTAAGCCTTCTGGAAAGCTCCTCTGATTTGTCTATCGACACTGTACCCACAAGCACGGGCTGCCCCTTGGCATGGCACTCCTTGACCTGCTCGACAACCGCATTATACTTGCCGTTTACCGTCTTATAAACGACATCGTTATGATCTTCTCTTATCATAGGACGGTTGGTAGGAATCTCTACAACATCGAGACCGTATATTTCGCGAAATTCAGCCTCCTCCGTAAGAGCGGTACCGGTCATTCCCGAAAGCTTGGTATACATTCTGAAATAGTTCTGGAAGGTAATGGTAGCAAGAGTTTTATTTTCCTTTTCTATCTTAACGCCCTCCTTTGCCTCTATTGCCTGATGCAGACCGTTTGAATAGCGGCGTCCCGGCATAAGACGTCCGGTGAAGGCATCAACTATCATAACCCCGTGCTCGTTGACCACGTAGTCAACGTCGAGCTTCATTATACCGTGCGCGCGTATAGCCTGATTGATATGATGTGATATTTCCGAATTTTCAGCATCCGAAAGATTTTCTATGCCGAAGAACTCCTCGGCTTTTTTTGCTCCGCTCGGCGTGAGGATAGCATTGTTCGCCTTCTCATCAACGATATAATCTGCATCTATATCGTCGTAGCTTTCCTTTGTATCCATTTCCTTAATAACGAATTTGCGCAATTTACGGGCAAAGGCATCCGCGCGGTCATACATTTCGGTCGACTTCTCGCCCGCCCCCGAAATAATAAGCGGTGTTCTCGCCTCATCGACAAGTATAGAGTCAACCTCGTCAACGATAGCAAAATTGTGACCTCTCTGCACCATTCTTTCCTTGTAG
>CAZSSE010000279.1:0-1657 GCA_964609165.1 uncultured Lachnospiraceae bacterium | reverse complement strand
GGTGGTGCGAAGCCATGATGTTTGCGGTAAGTTGCGGCTTTCGTCACAAAACTGTCAAATGTGTACAGTATAATGAAAGCACCATCGGACGAAAGGATGAGTTTTATGAACAACAAAACCAGACTGCCGGCGTTTGTGCTGGCGGTGGCTGTGGCTGCCGCCGGACTGGCCGGCTGTGGCAATAGCACCCCTGCGGCAGACCCGCAGCAACCCGCCGCGGCGGGCGAAACCGCCATTGTGCTGGCCGCAGACGGCGTGACCGTGGACGGCACGCCGGCAGGCACCGAAAGCGGTGCGGCGGTTTACCTCAGCAGCGACATTGTTTATTACGAGGACCGCGACACCTACGACAGCGGCAACCTTTACGGCGAGGGCGAGGCCGACGAGCGTCATTCCGCCGAAGAAGCCGCCGCCCATACGGTGGTGAACATCACCCAGCCCGGCACCTACCGGCTGCAGGGCAGCCTGCCCCAGGGCCAGGTGCGTGTTGACCTGGGCGAAAAGGCCGCCGATGACCCCGCCGCGGTGGTCAACCTGATTCTGGACGGGGTGGACCTCAACTGCGATGTGGCGCCGGTCATTCTGTTCCAAAATGTGTATGAGTGCGACAACGGCTGGAGCACCGAAACGGCCACCAGCGAGGTGGACACCACCGCCGCCGGCGCAAACATCATCATTGCCGACGGCAGCCAGAACAGGGTAAGCGGCTCCCACGTGGCGCGCATCTATAAAGATAACGCCGACCAGAAAAAGCTGTGGAAGCAGGACGGCGCGGTTTATTCCTATATGTCCATGAATGTGAACGGCGGGGAAGCGGGCAGCGGCCTGCTGGATATTTACGCCGACAACGAGGGGCTGGATACTGAACTGCACCTGACCATCAACGGCGGCAACATCAACATCCGTTCCCAGGATGACGGCATCAACACCAACGAGGACGGTGTTTCGGTCACCACCATCAACGGCGGCAACCTGCACATCATTGCCGGCCTGGGCAGCGAAGGGGACGGCATTGACTCCAACGGCTGGCTGGTGATCAACGGCGGTACGGTGGTATCCACCGCCCACCCTGCCTCGGACGCGGGGCTGGACAGCGACATGGGTTCCTTTGTAAACGGCGGCACGGTGGTGGCGCTGGGCTCCACCATGGACTGGGCCGAAAGCGACTCCGAACAGGTGACCATGAACCTGCAGTTTGCCGAATATGAGGATTCGGGCGATGCCATTGTTGTGACCGACCAAGAGGGAAATGTGGTGTTTGCCTATGACCCCTCGGAAGATGAGGTGCTGGCCGAAAACACCCGCCAGTACATGGGGGCGGTCATTTCCTGCCCCGCCTTTGAGTTGGAGCAGACCTACCATGTTTACATTGGCGGCACCTTGCAGGGCAGCGAGGTGGCCGGCATTTATGACGCCGCCACCGTGGCCGGCTTTGAGGGCGCGGTGCAGCAGCAGTACACCGGCACCGATGTGCGCCGCGGCCCCGGCGGCATGATGGGCGGCCCCCGCCCCGATGGCTTTGAGCCGGGCGAGCGCCCCACGCCCCCCGAGGGCTTTGCGGACGACCGGCAGCCCCCCGAACCGCCCGATGGCTTTGAACCGGGCGAACGTCCCACACCCCCCGAGGGCTTTGCGGACGACCGGCAGCCCCCCGAAC
>CAZSSE010000278.1:0-1687 GCA_964609165.1 uncultured Lachnospiraceae bacterium | reverse complement strand
CTCTGCTTGTAAGGCAGATGCTCTCCCAGCTGAGCTATGCTCCCAAAGTCATCCGCTATTGCCGACGACTTGCATATTATATCATATCATTTTTACTTTGTCAAGACTTTTTTGAAAAAATTATTTATTTTTTAGCTCTTTTTATTATATTTTCTATATCGCTTTCCTTGAAGATCTCCTTACGTCCGCAAAAACGGCAATTAACCTCAAGCTCTCTTGCCTTTCCCTCGGCTTCCTGCTCGTCAAGCATTCCGCGAAGATCCTTCTCACCAAGTGTGATAAGTGCTCTCTCTACTCTCTCTCTCGTACAATCGCATTTATATTCCACGATAAGCTCGTCAAATGCGTCAAACGGTATCCCCTCCAGTGCAATGTTGGCTATCTCCATATTGGAAAGTCCCCTATCAAACAGGCGCGATACATTTGAAAGCTTTGATACGTTCGCCTCTATAGCATTGACCGTATCGGGATTTGCAAACGGCAAAAGCTGTATCATTACCCCACCCGCCGCGCGGCACGTGTGATCAACGTCAACCAGCACGCCGAGCGCACATACTGTAGGCACCTGCTCGCTTGTCGCGTAGTAAGACGCTATATCCTCGGCTATCTCGCCGCTCACAAGCGGTATCGATCCCGTATATGGCTCGCCGTCGCCAATATCACGTATCAGTGTAAGCAGACCGCGCCCTACCGCTCCTCCAACGTCAAGCTTTCCGTTCGATTTGAGCGGAAGCTCAACATCGGGATTCTGTATATATCCCTTTACGTTGCCATAGTAATCTCCCACCGCAATAACTCTGCCCGCAGGTCCGTCGCCGCCGAGCGTTACCGTGATCGAATCATTCTTCTCGCCGAGCATACTTCCCATCATAGACGTAGCAGTCAGAAGCCTGCCAAGCGTTGCGGTCGCGGTTGGCGTGGTCCTGTGACATTCTATCGCCTTATTTACTATTTCTGTTGACTGTATTACTAAGATTCTTGCGCTTCCGTCAGACGTCATACCGCGCAAAATACTTGATTCGGGTGCTTTCATAATATTTATCCTCTTTTTTGATTATTTTTTTGCTTTTGCCACAAAATACCAACGCTCGGTATTTTCTTTGGGAGCCGAAAGCTCGTAATCGGAATATATTCCCATCAGCTCAAAGCCCGTATTTTTCAGTGCTTCGCGTATTTCTTCCTCTGTATAGCAGCGTTCCCTTTGCTGCTCGTCCTCGCGCCGATATCTCCCGTCCTCGCTCTCCTCAAATACCGACAGATAAAAGTCGCATATTTTGGCTTCGCAATCGTAAAAATTCTGCCATCCGCAATATATTGCTCCGCCGTCCCCGTTCTCGTCCTCAAGCACGTATGCGTTATTTGAGTACACGTTTTCAAATTTATACGGCGAATTGACGTCAAATATAAACAGCGCATCGGGATCTGAATAGTTATGCACCAGCGAAAAGGTCTTTTCCAGATCCTTTTGGCTGAGCAGATAATTCAGGCTGTCAAGACAGCAGACCGTCGCGCCCACCGTTCCGTACAGTTCAAATTCACGCATATCTTGCAACAAATAAAGTATCCTTTCCGTACCGCCCATATACGCCTCATTGAGCATATCCGAGCTTCCGTCCACGCCTATCATATCATATCCGCAATATATTGCTCCGCCGTCCCCGTTCTCGTCCTCAAGCACGTATGCGTT
>CAZSSE010000277.1:0-1689 GCA_964609165.1 uncultured Lachnospiraceae bacterium | reverse complement strand
GAATGCCTGTCCGCCGCCTCTTGCTTCTCCTTTTCTGCCTTTGCCTCTTCATCGACGACGTGCTCCGTCATAACGGATATCGCGTTTATTTGCGAGCCGTTAAGCGAAAAATACTGACAAAAATCGTTTTTATCCGTCGTGAGTATCAGCGATGCCTTCATATCGCTGTCGGCAAAATTGCCCCAAAGATAATCAGACTGCGACATAAACGATGGCAGGCATATAAATGCCGGAATTACGAACGTGAGCGCCGCGCAAATGAAGCGCGCCGTAATCCATCGCTCCGCATGCTTCAGCGGCTCATCGGGCAACTTTTGATTGAAGCGCGGGTGCTTAAAGATAAAGCTCACAAGGAACACAGCCGCCAACAGCGTAAACAGAATACCCGTGTCTCCGTACACAAAGATATCCTTCATCGAAAAGGTGTTGGCTTCACTGAATTGCAACTCTCCCGAAAGTATTCCGTATCTGAGCAGATTATCGTCTACCGAATTGGGATATGAGTTGACAACGAGCAGGTTGAATATTACTGCGGCTATACAATCGATAAGCATAAAAACGTTCCAATGACGGTTTATCATTATGCTCAGCGTCCAAAACGGCGCGGCAAACAAAAGCCACTGCGGATGCCATGACATAAGCCCGAACATAACGAAGCACGCTCCGCAGGAATAGAAGCAGCCCCAGCCGAGCAGCTCGAAGCTATCCTTCGGCTTGGTAAAATACGCAAAAGCACACAGGGCTATAAGCGCCAAATAAACGAAATTAAGCGTTCCTACGTTAAGCCTCAGAACAAAGCCCTCGGCATAGCTGAGCGCTCCGAAATTAAACACGCTCTCTATAAACGAGGCACGGTCAAATATCAGATAAAAACCGCACTCAAGAGCTATCGGCGCCGCAAACGGTATAAGCTTGAGCAGCATTCTCGGGATATTTTTTTCCTTGAGCAACAGCAATATCGCAAAAATTACAGCCGCAAAATATTTAAACGTAAACGCAATTCCGAAGCACAGCCCGAAAAGCAACCAAGAACGGCGCGTAGGCTTTTCCTCAAAGAAATAATACATTCCGAGGAGCATAAAGAACATAACGAAGGAGTCGTATTGGCAGAAAATGAATTGGCTGAAAAAGGCATACGGCGACGCCAAAAGAGCAAGCGCCGTCAGCACTGATTTTCCTCTGCCGAAATTAAGTCTGCCGTTGGCGAGCTTGTACATAAGACACGCCGAAGCAAAATAGATAAGCGTCGGAAGCAGCTTGTTCCAAAGCACGAATACTACTCCCCAATCTCCGTAAAACGCAGGAGCGCCGCCGAGGAGCTTCAACGGAAGGTTCCATATTGCGAAAAGTATAAACGTCGACGGCATATAGTTAGAGCCGAAGGTGCCGTCCATCTCGTGAGATGCCGAATAGTAGTCCAATATCCTGCCGTCAAGATATGCATACGAGTGCTGAGCCGTCAGCAAAATATCGCGATAGCAGAAGAACAGATAGCAAATCAAAGCGCAGACGCCGAATATTATATACGGTACGAGCACCGACCTGTTTTCCCTATCGTTGAGCCATGCGCGTATCTTTTCCTTTAAGCCGACACGCTTCTTCAAGCCTTCATCAGTCATGGCTTTTCCCAACCTCCGTGTTCAAAATTCCATTTTTTTATTACCTTGGCGGGTACTCCGCCGACTATGC
>CAZSSE010000276.1:0-1691 GCA_964609165.1 uncultured Lachnospiraceae bacterium | reverse complement strand
GTAGTAGTGTTCGCAGTACTTGACCCAACCGGGCGAGCAGGAGGTGATCAGGGGCAGGGTGCCGCCGTTCTTGATGCGTTCCAGCAGTTCGGTGGCTTCTTCCATAATGGTAAGGTCGGCCGAGAAGTTGGTATCAAACACCTTGTCGAAGCCCAGGCGGCGCAGGGATGCAACCATCTTGCCTTCAACATCGGTGCCAATGGGCATGCCAAAGGCTTCGCCCAGGGCAGCGCGCACGGCGGGAGCGGTCTGTACCACCACATGCTTGGTGGGGTCGGCCAGGGCTTCCCAAACCTTTTCGGTGCCGTCCTTTTCGTACAAAGCGCCAACGGGGCACACGCTGATGCACTGGCCGCAGCTTACGCAGGCAACATCGCCCAGGTTCTGGTCAAATGCACAGCCAATGTGGGTGGCAAAGCCGCGTTCGTTGGGGCCAATGACGCCGCAATCCTGATACTGACGGCAAACGGCCACGCAGCGGCGGCACAGAATGCACTTGCTGTTATCACGGATCATGTGGGGGGCGCTGTCGTCGATTTCTTCCACAGGGTTGGCACCGGCAAAACGGTTTTCGTTTTCAACGCCGTATTCGCGGCACAGGGCCTGCAGTTCGCAGTCGCCGCTGCGCACACAGCTCAGGCATTCGCGGCGGTGGTTGGAAAGGATCAGTTCCAGCTCGGTTTTGCGGTTCTTTTGGATCTTGGGAGTGTTGGTGAACACTTCCATACCCTCGTTAACGGGGTAAACGCAGGCGGCAACGGGGCCGCGGGCACCCTTTACTTCAACCAGGCAGATGCGGCAGGCGCCGATCTCGTTGATGTCCTTCAGGAAGCAGAGGGTGGGAATGCGGATGCCGGCAATGCGAGCGGCTTCCAGAATGGTGCTGCCCTGGGGTACAGATAAGGGCATACCATTGATTTTAATATTTACATTAGCCATTGTGGTATACTCCTCTCTTTACTTCTTAATGATTGCCTTGAAGTTGCAGTTGTCGATGCAGGCGCCGCACTTTACGCACTTTTCCTGATCGATAACATGAACTTCCTTGACCTTGCCGGAGATGGCGCCAACGGGGCAGTTGCGGGCGCACTTGGTGCAGCCCTTGCACAGGTCGGGCACAATCTCAAAGCTCAGCAGGTGCTTACATACACCGGCGGGGCAGCGCTTGTCCTTGATGTGGGCAATGTATTCATCTTCAAAGTACTGGAGGGTAGACAGAACAGGGTTGGGAGCAGTTTGGCCCAGGCCGCACAGCGAGTTTTCCTTAATGAAGTGGCACAGCTCCTTCATCTTGGGAATGTCTTCCATGGTACCCTGGCCCTTGGTGATGCGGTCCAGAATCTCGTACAGACGCTTGGTACCGATACGGCAGGGGGTGCACTTGCCGCAGCTTTCTTCAACGGTGAATTCCAGGAAGAACTTGGCAATATCAACCATGCAGTTGTCTTCGTCCATAACAATCATGCCGCCCGAACCCATCATAGAGCCGATGGCCAGCAGGTTGTCATAGTCGATTTCGATATCCATGTGGGAAGCGGGGATGCAGCCGCCGGAAGGACCACCGGTCTGGGCAGCCTTAAACTTTTTGCCGTTGGGGATACCGCCGCCGATTTCTTCGATGATCTCGCGCAGGGTGGTGCCCATGGGGACTTCCACCAGGCCGGTGTTGTTGATCTTGCCGCCCAGGGCGA
>CAZSSE010000275.1:0-1707 GCA_964609165.1 uncultured Lachnospiraceae bacterium | reverse complement strand
GGGAGCCTTAGAGTGAAGTGAACCTAAAGGTTTAGGCAAAAATAAAAAGGTTTTAAATCACATTATGTGATTTGAGATAAAAAACACAATATAAAGGAGATATGAACGTGAAAAGAAAAGTTTTGGTATGCTTTCTCTTATTGCTTGGCATTTCTCTTGTTGCTTGTAATAAAAACAAGCACGAAGCAAAGTCTGAGTGGAAGTGGAACGACGAGCAGCACTGGCACGAGTGTGCAACAAAGAAACACGACGATAAGTTGGACGAAGCCGATCACGAGTTTGGAGAAGGTGTAATCACAACAGAACCCACCGAAACGACCGAAGGCGTAAAAACTTTCTCTTGCACCGTTTGCGGTTATCAAAAGACCGAATCCGTCGAAAAGCTTACCCATACGCACGGCTTTGCGAATGAGTGGACGATTAACGAAGCAAGGCATTGGCACGCTTCCGCTTGCGGACACAGCGATAAGCTGGAGGAAGCAGATCATTCTTGGAATGAAGGCGTAATCATCGCCGAGCCTACCGAAACGACCGAAGGCGTAAAAGCTTTCTCTTGCGTCGTTTGCGGCTATCAAAAGACCGAATCTATCGGAAAGCACACCCACACTTGGGACGAAGGTATAATTACCTTCCCGACATACACAACGACGGCGGGTGTAAAGACCTGTACCTGCACCGTCTGCGGTACAACAAAGACAGAAACGATCGACAATCTCGATCTGGCGAGATTCAATATCAAGGATGTATTTTCTCTATCAACAATAGAAGAGATTGTCGTAACAGGTAACGTTGTAAGCGGTACCATAAAAGAAAACGACACACTTAAGCTCTATGGGGAAAAGGGCACTGTAACCGTAACGGTGGCAGGCATTGAAGTGAGTGATGCACGTGTTACGTCGGTAACACCCGAGGTAGAAGGGGATGTTGCATTGCTTCTGGGTGGCGTATCGAAATCCGATATTGCAAGTGGCGACTTGCTTATTACAAGCACGGTCGATATACAAAAGGCAAAGCTGATCACTGTCAGCTTGTATTTGAAAACCTCAGCAGAGGGCGGAAAAACGATACCTATTTTTGCAAACTATACACCGAATTTCCTGCTTGGAACTAAAACCAATAATGCAACCCTTGTTTCGTTCAGCGGAAACGCCACTGAAAACATGGTTTCTCCCGGCGAAACGGTTACAGCAACGTTTTTGCTGAAGAACGCCGATTATATGTTCGTCGGTGACAGCTTTAAATTGAATGAGTCTAATAAAGAGGTGGCAATCGGTCAGATTCTGAGTGTAGACGGTATTGCGGTTAAAGCTGAAAGCTCTTACGAGACCGGTGATGTTGATATTAGTAAAACGGTTTACGTTAATGCGGATCTTGCCGCCGGCGAATGGAAAATAATTATGGATACAGAAATTGCAACCTATAAGGTTTACGACAGCGCAGGAAGTGAAATAGACATCGAAGACGACGCATTCACCTTGAGTCAGGCGGATACTGTTACTGTTATACTTACACCGGTCGACGGTGGCGGTGTCGATACGGTTATCATTCAAAAGGTTGATTGAGATAATCGAATAGCTTTGATAAATCGAAGCGCGCCTTTTGCGGGAAATATCGGTTTTTCTACTGCACAGGCAGTGTGTAAACACGCACAGGTCTGAAAAGCAGTATGGCGGCAGGCTACATAACGTAGCCTGCCGCCTCTATTTT
>CAZSSE010000274.1:800-1710 GCA_964609165.1 uncultured Lachnospiraceae bacterium | reverse complement strand
CCTTGCAGTATGTCGCCGAGGTGCAAAATTTCTTTATTGCAGGGTGGGATCATTTGTTCGGCTTTAAGGAATAAAACGAAATGAGAGAATGAAAAATTCTCTTTTTTCAAGATGTTAAGTTAGCCTATGCTAATCGTGCGGATAACATTTTGGTGGTAGACGGCGGCAAGATCGTTCAAAGCGGTACGCACGAACAGCTTATCGAGCAAGGCGGAATTTATCGCCGCTTCGTTGAGTCGCGCGAGCTTGCCGTCGGTTGGAAAGTATAAAGGTCTACACGACCGAAACAAAAAGTAAAGGCGGTGTAATATGAAAAAAGATACTGATAAAAAAGCGTTGCCATCGTTCGGGGTAGGACCGCTATATGTGATCGTCTGCGCCGTAATGACGGTGGTCGGGATCATTCTCGACTGCTTCGGAATCATCTCTATGGGAGAAATAGCCAATCTCTCCTTAAAGATCGTGTTTTACATTTTCGGCGGAATACTTGTTGTTTCGGGTATCGTAATGTGGCTTTTTGCCGTTGTAATCGGGAAAGTGGATAAAGACATTGAGAGCGGCAAATTGAAAACTACAGGCATCTATGCGGTGGTGAGAAATCCCATTTACTCGGCGTTTTTGTTTGTTTTCACGGGAATATTGCTGTTTTTCACAAACCTGTGCTTGCTTATTCTACCCGTATTATACTACATTTATATGATATATGACTGCGCTTATGATCGGCACGGAAGAAAAGTGGCTAAAAGAAAAATTCGGCGAAGAATACGTGAAATATTGCAAAAAAGTTAATCGTTGCTTGCCGTGGTTTCCGAAGAAAGCACGGATACACGATAAAAAATATTGAATACAAAGGAGAAACAATATGAAAGCAAATTATAAAAATTGGGTACCGAAAATTTTGATTGTAGGT
>CAZSSE010000274.1:0-790 GCA_964609165.1 uncultured Lachnospiraceae bacterium | reverse complement strand
GTAGGTATGGCGGTTGCCACGGTGCTGTCGCTTGCTGCGTTCATCGTCTTTGGCATTTGCGGACTTTGGGTAACGAAAGCGTGGAGAATTGCGCTTGGCATTTTATTTGCCGCGGCGACTTTGGCTTGCGGAAAAATACTGCAATGGAGCATTACTGCTTACCGTGCGTTCTCGTATGAGGGGAAACGGCAACTTTCCCGTCAGATCATCGAAGGAATTGCAGACTATGTTACTTTGCCGAAAGGTGGAACGGGTCTTGACATTGGTTGCGGCAGCGGAGCGCTGACGATTGCTTGTGCTAAACGAAATCCGCAAAGAAAAATGGTAGGTATCGACCGTTGGGGCAAGGATTATGCGGAATTTAGTCTTCCACTTTGCCAAGGCAATGCAAAGGCTGAGAGCGTCGGTAATACGAGTTTCCAAAAGGGCGATGCCACAAAACTTCCCTTTTCTGATGAAACCTTCGATGCCGTGACGAGCAATTATGTATATCACAACATTTCGGGTTATGATAAACAAAAGCTCTTGCTTGAAACCTTGCGTGTTTTGAAAAAGGGCGGAACATTTGCCATTCACGATCTGATGAGTAAAAATCGTTACGGAGATATGGAGGCGTTTTGCCAAAAGCTTAAAGAAATGGGTTATGCGGAAGTTCGCATGATCGACACCACAGACGGAATGTTTATGTCTAAAAAGGAATCCAAAAGGCTGATGCTACAAGGCTCGACACTGCTGGTGGGTAGAAAGTGATGAAAGACGAGGAACTGCAATTTGACCGCACCTGCCATGT
>CAZSSE010000273.1:0-1715 GCA_964609165.1 uncultured Lachnospiraceae bacterium | reverse complement strand
ATATTGATAAAAACGTGAGTACCGCGAATTTTTGCGATACAGTATTATCATTCTCGAAAAAAGAAGCAAAAAAACGTTGTAATATGTTTCAGTAAAGGATTTAAAATCAAATGAGGTAAAAAGCTCTCTTTTTTGATTTTTTGAAAAAATTATTTTTATAAAAATTGATGTTGACATAAAAGCGTAAATATGTTATAATTATTTAGTTAACTAACTAATCTTTTTGAAAGGAGAAGAAATGCAAAAAAAATCGTCACAATGTATGCCGCCCGCACCGTTGCCAAGGAAAGAGCTCAGCGACAACCCGGTAAAGCTTTGCCACGAGATCTCGCGGCTCAGCAGAGCGAGAGTCAGGGGCGCTAATATTGAGGGAGTTATGTCTCAGCACGGTGCGAGGCTTGTGCTTTCGGCTCTTGCTTTAGAGGACGGTGCAAGTCAACGCCGAATAGTGGAGGTAACTCATCTGCGTGCGCCGACCGTCAGCGTGATATTGCGTAAAATGGAGGATGAGGGTATCGTAGAGCTGAGCGCAAATCCCGACGATAAGCGTCAGATGCGAGTATCCCTGACCGAATACGGCAGGGAGGTAGACCGATGCTCAATAGAAAAGATAAAGGAGACGGATATGTTGGCACTTGAGGGGCTTAGCGAAGAGGAGCGGCAAGTGCTTATGGAGCTTCTTTATAGGATGTGCGAAAATTTACTGTCGGCACATGTCTGTCAATCAAAGGAGAAAAGAGAATGAAAAGGATATTTCACTATTTAAAGCCATATGCGTTTTTGGCTGTGATTTCGCCGCTTCTTATGATAGGAGAGGTGGCTGCGGATCTGTTTTTGCCAAAGCTGATGAGTGTTATCGTTGACTGCGGAATAAACGCTGCGGGAGACGTGTCGTCCTCAGAGCTTGGCAGCATGGTGATGCGAATAATATACGGAGAGGGTACATATAGCTCTATGCAGGTCATCATCACCTTTGGCGTGCTGATGCTGCTCGTCGTTCTTGTCGGCGGATTTTTTGGCGTTTTGTGCGCATATACGGCGGCTAAGGCATCTCAGGGGCTGGGAGACGATCTCAGATGCGATGCATACAAGCGTGTAATGTCGCTGTCAATTGAGCAGACCGACAAATTTACCACAGGCTCTCTCGTGACGAGAATGACAAACGATATAGCGATGATCGTTGATTTTACAGAGGTGATACTGCGAATGCTCGTTCGCTCGCCAATGTTCTTTGTAGGCGGCACGATCATGCTTTGCACGCTTGATATAAAATTCGGCATCGTTTTGCTTTGCTCGCTTCCGATAATGGCAATAATGCTTGTGCTTGTTCTGAGCCGTGCAGTGCCTATGTTCAGTAAAATACAGACGAAGCTTGACAGGGTAAATACAGTCGTTCAGGAAAACGTTACGGGTGCTCGCGTTGTAAAAGCATACGTGCGCGAGGATCACGAATATGAGCGTTTCAAAAAGGCTAACGGCGAGCTGCGCGACACAAATCTTAAAGTGCAGAAGCTTATGGCAATAATGAATCCTGTACTTGTTGTGGTTATGAACGCGGCTATTATTGCGGTCATACTGATAGGCGGGCTGGAAATAAATAATGTTGCCGGCACGGGAATGAGCGCAGGAACGATAATGGCGGCAGTTACCTACGTTACGCAGGTCATTATGTCGATAATGATGGTTACGATGCTTTTTACGTCCATATCACGCGC
>CAZSSE010000272.1:0-1734 GCA_964609165.1 uncultured Lachnospiraceae bacterium | reverse complement strand
GCGTAAGAGCTGCTGTGCTTTATAACGACGATGCAACGAGCGACGTACGTAAATCGCACGAAAATCTTGCTGTAAAGAAGCTCTATGACGAGTATTTCGGCGAGCCTAACAGCCACAAGGCTCACGAGATTCTCCATACGCATTACATCAAGCGCGGTCTTTAAAGCATGCGATATCGGAGAAGCATTTCTATTGGATTGCTTCTCCGATATTTTTTTGAGCTTAAAGAATGAAAATATTAAAAAAATAATTGACAAAGTCGCAGTGATATGATATAATTAACAGGATAATAATATCGGCGAGGTGTTTTACTATGAATCAAAAAAAGCTTAATATGATCTTAATGATTGCAAGTATCTTTTTTGCTGTCGTTGCCGTGGTTTTGCTGATTGTCGGAATTGTTTATGACGGCGACCATACACTTACCAAGGTGCTTATGCTCGTCATAGCGTTTCTCAGCTTTGCGCTTGCGGCAGAGCTTTTCTACTTGAGATGGCTTTCCGTCGGCGGAAAAACAAATTATTTTCTTTACGATACCGCTACCAAAAGGAATATATCCGTTGAACAGCTGAACGCTCAAACGGTACACGCTAAAATGAATCGTTATTTTTCTGCATTTGCACCCTCAGAGGGAAAGCTGTGGACAGACGGTATTTTGGATTCCCCCGAGCTTGATATAGCAGATGAGTTTAAGCCGATAGTCGCTTATAAGCTTCTGTTCGATCTTGCTGACAGAGATATGGACAAGGGGTGGAAATGCTTTGAGGCGGCGTCTGTTCAAACGGTAGACTTCATTTGTCGCGGTCTTGAGCTGAACGATGAGAATGAGTTTGCCGAGAACATAAGAAAAATGAAAGAAATGCACCCCTTTCAAATTCAGTACGTAAGAGATTATTTGGTAAAGAATAAAGATTATATGCAGACAAAGATGCTTATGTACGTTCGCAATAATATTTCGAAGTTCGAATAATATTGTATAAAATAAACAATTACCGCTCCAAATTTTCTGCGCGGTAATTGTTTTTTTGTACTTGCAAAATCACATATTATGTGGTAAAATATTATAGATAAGAGTCTTGGAGGGAGTATGCTTTATATTCGTATTGCTGAACTTAACGTATGTATAGACAATAAATTCGATTACGTCGAGCGCTTATGCGCCGCGTATAAGCTCGACAGCACACCGGAGCCTGATATAACGGTTAAGGTATCGGACGGGCAAATACGGCATGAGCTGAGCATCGCTGAAAACGAGGTCTCTGCAGGCTATGCTGAGGGAATATGCATTTACAGAGAAATCTGCAAGCAGCTTCCACTCCGCTTCGGTGCATATCTTTTTCACGGTGCGGTCATAGAATATGAGGGCGAGGGATACGTGTTTGCCGCAAAAAGCGGAACGGGAAAATCTACGCATATATCCCTTTGGCGCCGTCACTTTGGCGAAGGCGTACACGTTGTAAACGGAGACAAGCCGATAATGCGATTTAAAAACGAGAGACTCTACGCTTACGGAACTCCGTGGTGCGGCAAAGAGGGTTGGAATACCAATACCTCCGTTCCGCTAAAAGCGATATGCTTCGTTGAAAGAAGCGAGCAAAATTCCATTTGCCGCATAGGTGCCGACGATGCGATATTGCGTCTGTTTCATCAAATACTTACTCCGTCCGACCTCGAAACGGTCGACGCCCTGTTTCCGTTGCTTGACAGAACGTTGCGAGAGCTTCCGTGCTATGT
>CAZSSE010000271.1:0-1735 GCA_964609165.1 uncultured Lachnospiraceae bacterium | reverse complement strand
CGAACCCCGGACCGACCGGTTATGAGCCGGTTGCTCTAACCAACTGAGCTACTGGCCCTCAAACACGGCTTGTATATTATACAACATTTGTTTAGAATTGTCAATAACTTTTTTGCAAATTCTTTTAATTTTTTTAAAAAAATTTCATTCGACGTATTTCTGCCATTTTATCCCTGCCATATGTGGTATGCTATGCCAAGCAGAATATAAATTTCTGCCAATCAAAAAACACGGAGGAATATACAAATGAAGAAAAAATCCATCATTATTATACTGTCGGCGTTGGTCGTGCTGTCATCAATATTGTCCGCTTGCTCCTACACCGCCGACGAGCCTGCTCCATCGGAAAGCGGCACTTTCATTCAAAGCTCCACGGAGGCTGACCGAATCAAAGAGCTTGAGAGTATGATACAGGCAATACTGAAGGATCAGCAGCTCTCGGAATCCGAAAGCGCAAAAAAAATAGATGCTCTGCAAGCTGAAATAGAGAAACTGAAGGGTCATACCGATAAGGTTGAGGATCGTGTCGACATCACCGAAAAGCCCGCTTCAAGTGATTTCAAGTACACCATAGTGAACGGTATGGCAAGCATAACAGAAATACTATCCGAAGAAAAAAATATTGTTATTCCCTACACCCTCGACGGCTACAAGGTATATTCGATAGCAAGCGAGGCGCTGTCATCCAGGACAGTCGAAAGTATTGTAATATCGACGGGAATAGAAAAAATAGATTGGTTTGCATTTAAAAATTGTACTTCACTTACATCGGTAACTATACCCGACACAGTAAACTCGATAGGCTACGGCGCGTTTGACAACGTTTCTCAATCTTTCGTCATACGTTGCTCACGCGATTCATTTGCTCACCGTTACGCTCAAAGCTATGGATTGACATACGATATTACATAAAACACCTATAATTTCAGCACAGGCAAAAAAACTCTTGACCTTATGCACTTATTGTTGTATAATATATAATAATAGTTTTGAAAAGAGGTGGGATTTTGTTTGCCGACATAAAACGGTATATTAACGATCTTCTGTTCAAGATCAAGAACAAGGGCTTTTCAAAAAAGCTTCCGTTTATAGTTGTGCTGTGTCTTGTCGCAATACTTATTCCTTCTATGGTCGCCATTTGGAACGTATATCTGAAGAAGGACGCAGGATTCGTAGCCTCCTCTAACATTACGGTAAGCTTTTGGGATACTATTGACGACAAGGAGCTTGCAGTTGACACCGTAAACGAGGAAAATATTTCTGACTCTCCCGTTGTAAGCTTGTTTTATAGCATGAATTCGGGTAAAAAGCTATCGGCAGCACCGCAAAACGCTCCCGATTCTCCCAATTTTAAGCTTTTAATAACGCACGGTGCAAATTCATATCAATATGAATGTTATTTTTCGCAATACTCAGAGAGCAGCTATTTTATCAGCGAATCCAATGATATGTATGCCGTGAACGATGGGCAATACGAGAAATTTTTATCTTCCGATTACTCTGACCGCGTATATTCAAGCGCAGTTCCCCCGTCGTTGACCACTAAAAACGGAGCGACTATCATGCCTGCGGACGTAAATTGGTATTTCAAAAAAGCCGGCGGTGCTTTCATAAAATCTAACAGTTATGTCACGACATCGCAGCAAGAGTCCTATCAGATGAGCGGAACAATTGCACTCAATTTCAGCGTCATTCCGGACACCTGTGATATTGCGGTGTTTGAGCTGTCTGAAGA
>CAZSSE010000270.1:0-1736 GCA_964609165.1 uncultured Lachnospiraceae bacterium | reverse complement strand
CGCGCAAGAGAAGAAAATTACATTAAAACAATCGGTTTGTGATCCGAAATAATATCGCCGACGCATAATGCTCATATAATTTTTAATGCCATCGGACCGTCGGGGACGCCGATCCATACAATCGAGGGACGGTTGTCGCATAATGCATACATAATTTTTAATGTCATCTGACCGTCGAGGACGCCGGTTTCCACAGGCGAGAAAGATATACAAAATGTTTTAAAAATGCGAAAAATCCATATAAATGCTGATTTTTCTATAATTTTTGTATAAAGTGAACAAAAATTGAGTGAAAAATTTTCAAAATAAATCATTTGCAAAAAATTAAATCTACTTTACAAGATTTGAGAATTGTGATATAATAATAGTGTATAGAGCGTATTACTCTAAAAATCTAAACAAGGAGAAAAGATTATGAAAAAGATAATTTCGATTTTGATGATTCTCGCAATGCTTTGTGCAATGCTCGCTATGGCGCTTCCTACGTTCGCTGCGGACGTTAATACAAGAGATCTCGAGAGGCTTGTTAATAATGTGGAGGGTTTTAAGGAGGACGAATACACCGAGGAATCGTGGACTGCTCTTGAGGCGTCTGTGACCGCTGCCAATGCGGCTTTGAACAATCAGTATCCCACTCAGGATGCCATTGATACCGCTAAAGCCGATCTTCAGGATAAGATCGATGCTCTTGTAAAGGTTACGAAGGCATACCTTCAGGAATATGTCACCAAGGCAAAGACTGTTGAAAATAAGGGCTTCTCCGCAGATAGCTGGAAAACCTTCCAGGATGCAATTGCCGACGCAGAGGAATTCTGCAATGAAGGCGGCACCGAGAGAGAGCTTCACAAGCGTTATGGCGCTCTCAGAAATGCGTACAATGAAATGAAGTACGACACAACCGAGCTTTATAAGCTCATCAATACGGCTAAGGGATTGGTTGACAGCAGTAAGTATGCCGAAAAGACACCGTGCGCTGTTGACGGTAAGAACGCAAAGACCTACGGCGGTGACTACACAGAGGAAACCTACGCAAAGCTTACAACTGCACTTGAAAAGGCAAATGAGGACGTAAAGTCCAACGATTTTGATAAGATCGAGGCTTCGGTTGCCGAGCTTAACACCGCAATAAAGGATCTCCAGCCCAACGTAGTTCCCTCCGAGCTTAGCAGGAGACTTGACGATCTCGTTGATCTTGCAAACGCTCTTCAGAAGACCGATTGGGAGGATACTGCGTGGAGAATGGTAGAAAGCAAGGTAAAGCAGGCGCAGACTGCACCTCAGAATGCGAAGATCTCTACATACGTTAAGGCTGTAAACGAGCTTGAGACCGCTCTTAAGCTTCTCACAAATGAAAGCAAGACCGACAATACGATTCTTCCCGCTATTCCCACCTACAAGCTTGAGTATCTTATCACATGGTGTGACGATAACCTCGCTGAGGCAAGCTACACTGTCGAAACATGGACAGAGCTTTCCGCTGCACTTGCAAGCGCAAAGGAAATTGCCGCTGCTCCTGCGAGAGTAAAGGACGTTAATTCTGCTTACGATAGGCTTTTTGCCGCAAAAGAGGCACTTGCTATTGCTGAAAACGCAGCAGGCAACAACGGCGGAAGTGACGATTCGACAGAGGGCGGATGCGGCGGAGCTATCGCTGCGACTGCCGTAGTAATGACTGCTGTTCTCGGACTTGGTACAGCTGTTGTTATTAAGAAAAAGGAAGACTGATTATATTATCA
>CAZSSE010000269.1:0-1740 GCA_964609165.1 uncultured Lachnospiraceae bacterium | reverse complement strand
GTACAAAGAGACTTCTTGAGATCCTTGACAAGATCATTGCAGGAAACGGTGAGCTTGAAGATCTCGATAAGCTTGAAGAGCTTTCCAACTACATCAAGAGCGCATCTCTTTGCGGTCTTGGACAGACAGCTCCTAACCCCGTGCTTTCTACACTTCGCTATTTCAGAGACGAGTATGTTGCTCATATCGTTGACAAGAAGTGTCCCGCAGGCGTATGTAAGAGCCTTCTTCAGTATAAGATCAATGCAGACAAGTGTATCGGTTGCGGAATGTGTGCTAAGGTTTGTCCCGCAAGCGCGATCGCAAGAACAGATTATATTGCTCCCGGTCACAAGCTTGCTTCCTTTGCTATCGATACGTCGAAGTGCGTTAAGTGCGGCGCTTGTATGGAAAAGTGTAAGCCCCACTCAATTTATAAGGACTAAGAAAGGAGAAGTGTGGACATGGAAAATATCAAGATTAAAATTAACGGCGTAGAATACGACGTACCTAAGGGATCCACAGTTCTTGAGGCTGCAAGAATAGCTAAAATAGATATCCCTACACTCTGTTATCTTAAGGACATCAACGAGATCGGCGCTTGCCGTCTCTGCCTCGTTGAGGTTTCTGAGGGCGGCAAGCCATTCAGACTTGTAACAGCTTGTGTATATCCCGTAACAGAGGGAATGGAGGTGCTTACAAACACTCCCAAGATCAATCAGTCCAGAAAGACTAACCTTGAGCTTATTCTTTCAAACCACGATCGTAAGTGTCTCTCCTGTGTACGCAGCACCACCTGCGAGCTTCAGAAGCTCTGCAATGAGTACGGCGTAGATGAGCTTCGCTTCGGTGGAGAAAAGAATAAGTACAAGATCGACGATGCTACACCTATCATTCGCGACAATAACAAGTGTATCCTTTGCCGCCGTTGTGTAGCAGCCTGCAAGGTAGTTCAGGGAATTGGCGTTATCGGTGCAAATGATCGTGGATTTGATACGCATATCGCTTCCGCGTTTGAGGTACCGCTTTCTGAAACCTCTTGTATCAACTGCGGTCAGTGTATCGTGGCTTGCCCTGTCGGAGCTCTTTACGAGAGAGATGATACCGACAAGGTAAGAGAGGCTCTTGCAGATCCTTCCAAGCACGTATTTATTTGTACGGCTCCCTCGGTAAGAGCTCAGATCGGTGAGTGCTTCGGCTATGAGCCCGGTACTGACTGCGAGGGTAAGATGGTTGCAGCGCTTAAGAAACTCGGCTTCGATGGCGTATATGATATGAATCTTACCGCAGACCTTACGATTATGGAAGAAGCAACCGAGTTCCTCGGAAGAGTCAAGAACGGCGGAGCACTTCCTATGATTACATCCTGCTCGCCCGGTTGGATCAAGTACTGCGAGCACTACTATCCCGAGTTTGTGGACAACCTCTCCACATGTAAGTCTCCCCAGCAGATGTTCGGCGCAGTAATTAAGACTTACTACGCAGAGAAGATGGGCTGGGATCCCAAGGACATCTTCTTTGTATCGGCAATTCCTTGTACGGCTAAGAAGTTTGAGGTTGGCAGACCCGGTCAGTCGGCTGCAGGCGTTCCCGATGTTGACGTCGCTATCACCACCCGTGAGGTTGGCAGAATGATCAGCAAGGCAGGTATCGACTTTAAGGCTCTTGAGGACGGTAGTTTTGATGTTCCATTCGAGATCGGTTCGGGCGCAGGCGCTATCTTCGGCGCCACCGGCGGCGTTATGGAGGCTGCCCTGCGTA
>CAZSSE010000268.1:0-1741 GCA_964609165.1 uncultured Lachnospiraceae bacterium | reverse complement strand
CGTCGAGCAAAAGAGGAATACGCTCGTCGGCTCTTTTTTGATTCTCACAAGATACGGCAATAAATACATTGTCCCAGCCATCTCCCCAACCGTGCGGCAGGCAGTCCTTGATGCGGTGTGCTCTTTTAGTCAGAAGCGAAAATGTCACGTCTGGGCGTTGCCTGATCATCTCCCATGCCTCGTCGCGCCACTCATCAGCTTCTTCAAGAAAAAAGTCGCTCGTCATACAAACACGGACGAACTCGCCCGATCTTATTTTATAATTGCTTTGCCTGTCTTTTTTGATTGGCAGATTCGCATCTGTCTTGTTTTTGTGTATCTCGCCGCCGTCCCTGTCCCGTGCTTTATCGAGAAAGAACATATAGCAGTTTTGGCACCCCTCAGAGCATTTTTTGCAGCCATGCCACGGATTCCACGATCTGTCGTTTCGGTTCATTTTCAACTCCGATTTTCAAGAAGTTCACTTACATTAACTATTATAGCTCGTTGAGGTGAACTTGTCAATATGCAAAGATTATTGTTTACAAATTTACTGACACTTACCGTCTAAGCCCATACCACGGCTTTTTCTGACCACAGCTTGCCCAACAGACAAAAAAGACAAAAAGTCATGACCACCAGCCGTGCCGGTGGCTTGCAATAGCCCCCTTGGGGCATGTCACAGGCTGAGCCTATAGGCTCGTCGAAAAGTCTGCCAACCGCACGACTTTCACAGGCATGCCCCTAAAGGGGCTTTATTTTATTTGCCCTCTTTTACCGGCTGACCCGTGAACGGGTCGACATACTCCTTGATGCTCAACTGCTCTTCTTCATAATCTTGTTGCAGTTGATTTCGTATGTAATGTTCTATTACCTTTTTATTTCGCCCTACTGTATCAACATAAAACCCTCTGCACCGGAAATGTCTATTTCCGTACTTATATTTCATATTGGCGTATTTCTCAAATATCATTAGGCTACTCTTTCCTTTGAGATAACCCATTGTTTGTGATACACTATATTTGGGCGGTATTGATACAAGCATATGAATGTGATCCTTGCATGCTTCTGCTTCTATTATCTCTACTCCTTTATATTCGCAGAGCTTTCTCAGCATTATCCCTATATCTGCTTTAATCTTTCCATATATTACTTGTCTCCGATATTTTGGTGCAAATACAATACGGTACTTGCAATTCCATTGCGTATGTACTAAACTATTAGTGTCAGGTTTCACGACTTAATCCTCCTTTGATGTTTTTATTTTTGGTTGGCAGACCATCTTTATTATACATCAAAGGAGGTGTTTTTTCTACGCATAGCTAAAGCTTTTTGGAACCACCGGCACTGTTGGTGGTTTTCATTAAACAAGAAAACAGGGCGTACAAATCGAAAACGATTTGTACGCCCTGTTTTTGTGTTTCTAAAATAAAGTCTCCAAGAGTATTGAAAAATGTCATGTTTTGTGGTATAATTGCATATAGAGAATGCTTAGTATTTATTATATCACAGAAATGTGATCATAAGTGCCTTATGTTAAATAGGGTCGGATCTTTTGGGGCTCTTACAAGCAGTTGCTGCGCACGCTTGTAATCCTCATTACAAGCGCACGCATCAACTGCTTAGCGGTAAGTGTTCTCATAAACACGGGGGAGGTGGTAAAATGGATGCTCGTATATATTCTGAAAAAGCGATCAATGACATAAGATCTCATTTGGAAAAGAACGAGAGTAAATTTATCACCTACCCCAAATTTGTTTTC
>CAZSSE010000267.1:0-1743 GCA_964609165.1 uncultured Lachnospiraceae bacterium | reverse complement strand
CCGCCGGGAGTGTATAATTATCGCAAGGAATGGAGGGCGGAGATGGAACAAACAGTTTATATGGATCTGTATTTTATAATCAATTTCGCCATGGATTTTCTTTGCTTTTTTCTCACCGCGCGGCTTTTGTCGATAAGAGATTCGATCATACGTGTTTTGGCTGCATCGGCAGTAGGCGCGCTTTACGCATGTATTTCTTTGCTTTGGGGATTAAGCGGAATTTGGTCGTTGATGTCAGATATATCTGCCTGTATAGTCATAAGCACCATTGCGTTTTGCCGAAAGCGCGAGCTTCGGCGATTGCCTGCAAATGCGCTCGTGTATACTGCCGTATCTATAGTTCTCGGCGGATTTATGACGGCTTTGTTCAGCCTTTTTAACCGCATCGGTCTTGACCGATTGCTCGGAAGCGAGCAGGATGCTGACGGAATTTCGGTATGGCTTTTTGCACTGCTGGCATTGATAAGCGGAATTGCAGCAATGCTCGGCGGGAAATTTTTTAAGAAAAAAAGCTCGCGGACGATATGCTGTATCCGACTTTATAACCGCAAAAAAACCATAGAGATCAAGGGGCTTTGCGACAGCGGAAATCTTTTGCGTGATCCGATAAGCGCAAGACCGTGTATAATCGTTGAGCTCGGCTCAATGAGCGGTCTACTGTCGCGAAGAACGGTACGCGCTATAGAGGCAGGTGCTTTGACGGCTTTTGAGGGAGAGGACGCAGGGCGCGTGCGAATAGTGCCGGTGCGGACGGTCAGCACAGAAGGTATGATGTACGCATTCAGGCTCGATAGAATAGAGCTTGATTTCGGAGACGGGTGGCGCGAGGTAGATGCGCTTGCGGCGGTATCTGCTGTGCCTATAAATGCCGACGGAGCATCTGCACTCGTGCCGTCAGAGCTTAATATAGGTAAATAGCCGAGATCATAATATATACAATACGAGGAAGGAGTTTTTATGGGAGTAAGCATTTGGAAGAGGATAAAGCTCTGGATGATCAAAAGGCTCGCAAAAAATTGCGAGGGGATATATTACGTAAACGGTGCAGAGGTGCTTCCGCCGCCGCTTTCAAAGGAAGAGGAGTGTGAGATGATATGCCGTATCGGTGAGGACGAGATCGCAAGGCAGAGATTGATAGAGCATAATCTGCGGCTTGTGGTCTATATAGCAAAGCGATTTGAGAACACGGGCGTGGGGATTGAGGATCTTGTATCTATAGGCACGATAGGTCTTATAAAAGCGATAAATACCTTTAAGCCTGACAAGAATATCAAGCTTGCGACCTACGCATCAAGATGTATCGAGAATGAGATACTGATGTACATACGAAAGCATTCGGGAACGCGGGCCGAGATCTCGATAGACGAGCCGCTGAATACCGATTGGGACGGAAACGAGCTGTTGCTTTCGGATATTCTCGGCAGCGAGGACGACGGAATGGCGTATGAAATAGAGCTTATGGAGGAGCGTGTCAGGGTTCGTCGGGCTGTTGCGGAGCTGTCGGCTCGTGAACGCGAGATAATAGAGCTCAGATACGGAATGAACGGTAAGAGGGAGCTGACGCAAAAGGAGGTCGCCGATAGGCTCGGCATCTCTCAATCGTATATTTCAAGGCTTGAAAAAAAGATCATTACTAAGCTCAGGTGTGATATTGAGGCGGAATTGTAAAATAATTTTTTGAAAAATTCAAAAAATGTTATGATACAATTGATAGGTGACAAATAAAAAGAGAAATAGCAACCA
>CAZSSE010000266.1:0-1764 GCA_964609165.1 uncultured Lachnospiraceae bacterium | reverse complement strand
TGAAATATAAGCCGACAGCTCGGACGGAATAAGCCTTTGAAAAATATTTTATTCGGAAATTATTTTATAAATTATTTTATACATTATTTTTAGGAGGACGCTCTATGAAAAAACGAATTTTATCCATTTTGCTTGTGTTGTGTATGATGCTGGCAATGGTGCCGATCCTGCCGCTCACGGCGTCGGCATCGGGTGGGCAACGTCAACCAACCCTCGGCTCGGCCGAAGTGAGCGTCACAGGCGGCTTCACCGTTCGTGGCGACGAATTTGGTTATGAATACGATCAGGTCAACGGCGTGCTGACCGTTAAGCACGGCGCCATGCTTCAGATCGCAAACACCGACCGAATACGGCGACGACACATAGGATCGTGGTCAAAAAGGATGCGATAGCCGACATCACCCTCGCGGGCGTCAACATCGACGTGTCCTCTGACGAAAACGCTTGCGCGTTTGAGATCGAGCCCAGCGTCGGCGACGTCATCATCACATTGACCGACAGTAAGAGCAACGTTCTAAAGAGCGGTGACAACCGCGCCGGTCTGGAAAAAGCGGGCACGAGCGGCAGCCTGACCATTCAGTGCTCACACGTTGGCGAGAGCAATCACATCTGCTCTTATAGTTGCGGCTTTCTGCGTGCAGAATCATATTTTCCTTCTGGCGGCACTTACGGCAAAGGTGCCGGTATTGGCAGCGGAAGTACAGCCACCGGGGGAGACGTAGCGAATATCACGATCTTGGGCGGCAGTGTCAACGCAGTGAGCGGCCGTGGCGCGGGCATCGGCAGTGGATCAGATACGACTTCATCTGTCGGCGTGTCGAATATCACGATCTCGGGCGGCAGTGTCAACGCAAAGAGCAACGTTGGCGCCGGCATCGGCGGCGGATATAACAGCGGCAGTGTATCTGACATCAAGATTTTTGACGGTACTGTCATCGTAGAGAGCCGTGACGGCGCAGGAATCGGCACAGGCTATAATGCGGATCCTTCTTCTGTCACAGTATCTGACATCATCATCTCCGGCGGCTTTGTCGAAGCGAACGCTTCTGTGAAAATCGCCGGTCCGAGCGGCCCCGTTATTCCCAAAAACAGCGCAGGTCAGGACGTCTACCCGAGTGGCATGATGGCATATTACAGCGACGGCATCCGCCATTTGTATCGTACAAGCGCCACTGCTTATTTATACCTGCCAATAGGCTTCTATGAGTGTAAGGATGGTGCCGGCTCAGGAGTCTCGCAGCTTCTTATGGTAGGAAAAAATGGGTGTGAGGGCTATTTTTCACCGACGGAGAGCGTCACAGGCGGCTTCACCGTTTGGGGCAACAGCCATTACTATAGCTACGATGTTACCAACGGCGTGCTGACCGTTAAGAACGGCGCCGTGCTTCAGATTGCAAACACCGACCTGAATACGGAGACCGGTCACTGCATAAAGGTTGAAGATGATGCAATCGCCAATATCACCCTCGCGGGCGTCAATATCAACGCGGATTGCGCGTTTACTATCAATAAAGACTTCACCGGCGACGTAACCATTACGCTGGCTGACGGCACGAACAATATTCTCAAGAGCGGCAACGACCACGCCGGTCTGGAAAAAAACGGCGCGAACGGAAGCCTGACCATTCAGTGCTCCCACGTCGGAGATAAAGATCACGTCTGCCGTCCCGAAACCTGCGGCTCTTTAGACGCAGCAAGCAGCAAACATGGCGCGGGCATAGGCAGCGGAATGTTTCATTACCAGCCAAGAGATCTAACTGTGGC
>CAZSSE010000265.1:0-1772 GCA_964609165.1 uncultured Lachnospiraceae bacterium | reverse complement strand
TTGGTTGCTATTTCTCTTTTTATTTGTCACCTATCAATTGTATCATAACATTTTTACGTTCTGATTTTTACCCGAAGCATTATTGACACTGTCTTATATTTATGCTATAATAATCAAAAAGAAAAGGAGGATTTCTTTATGAATACGATAAAATTTGACAACAAAGGCGATATAAAAATGATAGCTCACCGCGGTGTTTCGGGACTTGAGCGTGAAAACACCTGCCCCGCGTTCGTTGCCGCGGGTGTAAAATCCTACTACGGCATAGAGACCGACGTGCACGTAACGCTTGACGGCAAATACATCATCGTTCACGACGACGATCTAAAGCGAGTAGCGGGAATTGATATGTGCATAGAAAAAAGTAAATTTGATGATCTTCGCGCTATCCGATTTACCGATCGCGACGGAGCCACAAAAAGGGCGGACATCTTCCTTCCAACTCTTGAGGAATACCTTTCTATCTGCAAAAAGTACGGCAAGGAAGCTGTTCTTGAGCTTAAAAACGAGATGACGCCCGAGCACGTTGTCGGTATAGCCGCTGCTGTTGAAGCTATGGGAATGTTTGAAAGCACAACCTTTATCTCCTTTGCAGGAAATAATCTTCTGCATCTTCGCGCGGCTTATCCCACTGCTAAGGCACAATTCTTATCCGGAGCTGCCGACGCATCTGTTGCTCAATGGATAATCGATAACAGAATGGACGCCGACATATATTACAAGTCACTTACAAAGGAATTTATCGACACTATGCACGCTCATGGCAGAGTAGTCAACGCATGGACGGTTGATACGGTTGATGCTGCGGAGCTCCTGCGTGACATGGGCATTGATATGATAACATCAAACATTCTTGAATAGCATATAAATATCTCCGCTCCTACAGAAGTAAGAGCGGAGATATTTTATATTTATTCTTTTCTCTTTCTGCGCAATACCGCAGGACACGCAACACCGATGGTCGCCAAAATCACAAATGTAGCCCCTATGCTCGATCCGCAGCCCTTCTTTTCAGATGTGTCGCCGCCGTTTGATGTCGTCTCATCTGTAGCTGCGGGATTTTCGGTATTCACTGTGTTTTCGTTATTATTGCTATTCTCGTTGTTATTGTTGTTCTCGTTATTTCCGCTGTTATTGTTGTTATTGTTGTTCTCGTTATTTCCGTTGTTCTCGTTATTTCCGTTGTTATCGTTATTATCGTTGTTGCCGTTATTATTGTTGTTATCGTTATTATCGTTGTCATCACCATCGCTGTCGGTAATGGTAAACTCATCGAGCACAAGTCCGTCAAGCTGCTTGGTAGTTACGATGAGGTCATCATCCTCTACTCTTACAGTAGTGTAAGCTGCCTGCTCGGCTGTGGGAATAACGATATTATACATCTCTTCAACGTTGCTCGAATCGCTTATTCCGTCGTGGTTAAGGGCGGTCGAGCCTATAGTCGTATATACGGTGCCGATACCCTTCTCTATGGTATCTGTTACCGCCTTTGTAACGATCTTGCCGTCCTTCATAGGATAGCTTCTTGTAACAAGATGTGAATGTCCCTGAATAACGAGATCAACACCGTATTGCTCAATTACATCGTGGAGGTAAGGTCTGCCCTCTGCTCCGCCAAGTCTGTGATATACAGACTCGTGCTGAAGGACTATCGTCCACCTTGCGTCCTTATTGGCTTCAAGATCATTTATCAGCCACTGACGCTGAGCCTCGATAATGTGCACGTCCTGATCGTTGTCATAGCTTCCTGTGTTGAGCACGATAAAATGCGC
>CAZSSE010000264.1:0-1778 GCA_964609165.1 uncultured Lachnospiraceae bacterium | reverse complement strand
GAACTTGAGACATATATTGAGATCCCCTCTGACGTTGTTCCCTTTGAGCAGAGACCGTGGATGAAGTGCGCCGAGATCACCGACAAGCTTATTGAATGTATCGAGAGCGGCGAGTACAAGTATCTTCGCGTAAACTTCCCCAACGGAGATATGGTAGGACATACGGGCTCGCTTCTCGCAACAAGATGCTCTATGGAAGCTCTCGACCTTCAGCTTGCTCGTATTCTCAAAGTGCTTGACAAGGTTGGCGGCATCGCTCTTATCACGGCTGACCACGGAAACGCGGATGAAATGTACGAAATGGACAAGAAGTCCGGTCTTCCAAAGGTTGACAATAACGGCAATTACAAGGCTAAGACCAGCCACACGCTCAACCGCGTTCCCTGCATCATCTACGATAACGTAACAGAGGGAGCTTACACCGTAAAGGCTGACAACGGACAGTTCGGACTTTCCAACGTCGCGGCTACCACGGTAAATCTTCTCGGCTACGAGGCTCCGGATATGTGGGATGAAAGCATAATTAAGTTTTGAATTATTATATAAAAGAATTGCGTGATCGGCAACGGTCACGCAATCCTTTTTAATTTATTTTCCTAGTAAGATCTACCGCCCACGATCCTCGCGCCACAAGAACTGTTCCGAGAATCGCTTTGAGAATATCTATTCCCTGACAGCAGATGTAAACAAGCACTATGGGAAGCGTCGTAAAATTAGCAAGCACAAACGCGAGCAGCACGTTTACTGTCCATGCATACACAGAGTCGAACATAAATACCGCAACGGTCTTACCGCCCGAACGCATAGTAAAATACGTAGCGTTTACATAAGCGTGTATCGGTGCTGCACAGGCTATAACAAATGTGAGCAGGGTTGCAAGCTCTCTTACCTCATCGGTGGTGTTGTAAATATACGGAAAAAACGGAGCGCACAGTGCCACAAAAGCACCGCAAGCAAAGCCTGTGCCGAGCGAAAAGGCTATCATCTTTCGTGCGGCATCTTTTGCGCCCTCGGTATCTCCTGTGCCGAGAATATGACCGAGCATCAGCGCAATAGCCGAGCCCACAGCCATAAACAGCACCGAGAAGGTATTGAATATAGTGTTTGTAATATTAAGTGCCGAAACAACGGCGATACCTCTGACAGAATAGCACTGCAAAAGCATTGCTTGTGCCGCTGCCCAAAGCGTTTCGTTGAGTAAGAGCGGAAATCCTTTTTTGGCAATAGCCTTTATAAGAGCCAACGGTACGTAGAATGAACGATAAACATGCTTAATAAACTCACATTTATCCTTATGTGTATGCGTCCATGCGATTATTACCGCGCATTCCACAAATCGCGAAATGACCGTCGCTATTGCCGCTCCCTGCACGCCGAGCGCAGGTGCGCCCAATTTACCGAAAATAAGCACGTAATTAAACGAGAGATTTACAAGAACTCCCACAATGCCCGCCATCATAGGCGGAACGGTATGTCCGACCTCACGCAAGGTACCGGAATACACCTGTGTGATTGTAAAAGGCAGAAGTCCTATCAGCATTACGGCAAGATACTGCTTTGCGTATTTCAGAGTAAGCGCAAGATCTCCCGTTTCGCTTCCCTCGTGGAGATAAAGCGAAACGAGTGGCTCTCCGCAGGTTATGAAAAGCACTATTGACAATGCCGCTATTACAACCGATATATACAGCTTAAATCTGAACGTATGCCGTACACCCTCATGATCGCCTTTGCCGAAAAACTGTGCTCCGAATAATCCTGCACCCGATATAGTGCCGAAT
>CAZSSE010000263.1:0-1794 GCA_964609165.1 uncultured Lachnospiraceae bacterium | reverse complement strand
CCAGCCACCTGTCGCCAAGAGCGATATAAAGCTCGCGTGTCGGGTGCTTGAATATTGAAGAGATCTGCGAATGAAAGGTCGAGCTCGTAGTATCTCCTATGCAGAGATCTCCGAGCACCTCCCACGGACCCTCGCATTTGTCGGATGCCGCAAGCATTGTTGCGTTGGGATTATAACCCGAGGTGCCCGAGGCTGTCAGATATATTTTTTCGTCTTTCTTGAAGAGCGCGGGTGCTTCTCTCGAATCTGGCGGAGAGCCGTAAGGAAAATAGGTGATGGAGCCTTCCTCAACGCCAAGATAATCTTCGGTGAGCGTCATACAAAGAACGTCACTTGGATTTGGACCGATTATGTGGCTGAAATATATGTAGGTTCTGCCGTTATCCTCGTCCCTGATAAAATCAAAGTCACCCATACATTCGCCGTTAGGAAAAAATTCGCGAACAAGCTTGTATTTACCGCAAAGTGTATCGCTTATCGCCACACCTGCGTGCTGTGTAGACCAATCCTTAGGCTTGTCGGGCGTTCCCGTCAGCTTTATCCACATAACGTATTTTTTTGTCTTTTCGTTGTAGAGCACGTGCGGTCTGTCGATTATTCTTTGACGGCAGAGCGGGGAATTAAGATCGTCATTTGGCTCAAGTATTGTTCCCTCGTTCTTCCAATTATAGAGGTCGTCCGACGAGTAGCAACGCACACCGTTGTGCCAGCATGGACAGTTGAGGCGCGTTGTCATAGACTTGTCCTCGCCAAGCCAATAATATTTTCCGTTATCGTACAGTAGCTGTCCGCCGTGTGCCTGTATAAGCTCACCGTCTGTGTCGTACCACGCTTGTCCGGGTTTGAAGCAATTCATAGGTATTACCTCGCTTATTATCTGATATGTATATATTAAAGCACAAGCCATAGAAAAAGTCAATGTATTATAACGACTTTTTTCCTTTATTGAAAAAATTTGCTTGACAATGCTTTTGGCGTGTGCTATAATTGTCTCATCTGTTGATAGATAGGAGTTAAAAATGAAAGATATAAAAGTTGCATTTATCGGACTTGGAGCGCGCGGATCGGCACTTCTCGACGTGGTTCTTGCTCAGGGCGAAAAGGTTGTAGCGCTTTGCGATCTTTATGAGGACAGAATAGAAAACGCGGCAAAAAAGGTCGAGGAAAAGCAGGGAAATCGACCTGTAGGATATAAGAATTACAAGGATGCGCTTGCTGATGAGAACGTAAATACTGTAATTGTCTCTTGCGCGTGGGAGGATCACATTCCGATCGCGGTAGACACTATGAAAGCAGGCAAGGCTATAGGTCTTGAGGTCGGCGGAGCTTATTCTGTGCATCAGTGCTGGGAGCTTGTAAGAACCTATGAGCAAACAAAAACTCCGTTTATGTTCCTTGAAAACTGCTGCTTTGGCAGACGTGAGCTTATGGTGCTCAATATGGCAGAGCTTGGTGTACTTGGCGAAATCGTGCACTGCGCGGGCGGATACCACCATGATCTTCGCGACGAGGTAGCCTTTGGAAAAGAAAATAGACACTACAGACTTAGAAACTATCTCTCGCGCAACTGTGAGAATTATCCCACACACGAGCTCGGACCGATTGCAAGGGTGCTCGGTATTAATCATGGAAACCGTATGGTAAGCCTTACGTCTACTGCATCCAAGGCGGCGGGTCTTCATGAGTATATACTCGAAAACAAGAGCGACGATCAATTCCTTTGCAATGCGCAGATCAATCAGGGCGATGTCATTACTACCGTTATTAAATGCGCAAATGGTGAGACTATCGTAT
>CAZSSE010000262.1:0-1877 GCA_964609165.1 uncultured Lachnospiraceae bacterium | reverse complement strand
GAATTTTTCAGATGAAAAAGACTTTGACCACAGTAATGTTCCGTGGAACAAAGGCTCAGGAAGAGCAGCTTGATGCAGTAATCGCAAAGCTCAAGGGCACTCCCGGAGCATTGATGCCCATTCTTCAGCAGGCACAGGAAATCTATGGCTACCTGCCTGTTGAGGTTCAGAGAATGATCTCACTCAAAATGGACGTTTCCATCGAAGAGGTCTACGGCGTATCTACCTTCTACTCGCAGTTCGTTCTTAACCCCAAGGGTGATGTTGCCATTGCGGTTTGCCTCGGAACAGCTTGCTATGTAAAGGGAAGCGGCGATATTCTCGACAAGATCACACAGGTGCTCGGACTTCCCGCAGGCTCTACAACGCCAGACGGTAAGTACTCTCTTGAGGCAACAAGATGTATCGGTGCTTGCGGACTTGCTCCCGTGCTTACGATAAACAATGAGGTTTACGGAAGACTTGTTCCCGCCGATATTGAAGGCATACTTGAAAAGTATAAATAAGATTTGACGAGTTTTGCATGAAGGAGCTGTCTCTAAATATTCTTGACATTGCTAAAAATTCAACTGCGGCAGGTGCGTCGCAGGTTGCGATAGCGCTTGATCTCTCGGATGATGGTCTCCTTACTCTTTCGATAACCGATAACGGATGCGGAATGAGCGAGGATACGCTTGCCGTGGTAACAGATCCATTCTATACTACGAGAAAGACACGTAGGGTGGGAATGGGCTTGCCGCTTTTGAAAATGGCCGCTGAGCAGACGGGCGGAGAGCTGCATATCACCTCTTGTACCAAAGACGGCGATAGCGGAACGAGCTTGTGCGCTACCTTCGATACTAAAAGCGTCGATTGTATGCCGCTCGGAGATATAGTGTCTACCGTGTGCACACTTGTTGCGGGAAGTCCTGACGTGGATTTTGTCTTTACAGACAGGCGTCCGAACGGAGAGGTGTCGCTTGACACCGCGCAGATACGCGAGGTGCTCGGAGAGGAAATATCGCTTGCAGAGCCCGAGATACAGCAGTGGATTAAGGAATATCTTGAAGAACAGTACTTTAGCTTCGTCCCCAAGTAAGATTAAAATTTTGAAAATATATATGGAGGAAAAACTATGAAATCTTTGGCAGAACTTACTGCTATCAGAGAAAAGATGCAGAGCAGGGTAGTGATCCGCGAGGGAATGGGTACAACGAGAGTTGTAGTCAGCATGGCAACCTGCGGAATCGCAGCGGGCGCAAGACCTGTACTCAATGCCTTTGTTGAGGGTGTAAATGCAAACGGACTTATAGATAAGGTATCTGTAACGCAGACGGGCTGCATCGGCATTTGCCAGTACGAGCCTGTTGCGGAGGTTTTTGAAGAGGGTAAGGAAAAGGTTACTTACGTAAAGCTTGATGCACAGAAGGCGGCAGAGATCGTCGAGAAGCATCTTAAGGGCGGTCAGGTCGTTAAAGAGTACACGATCGACGCTAATAAATGATTTGATTTTGACTCAGAAAGGATAAAGAAAAATGATTAGATCACACGTATTGATTTGTGGCGGTACGGGTTGTACTTCTTCCAAGAGCGTCGAGATCAAGAACGCTATGGAAGCAGAGATCCTCGCCAACGGTCTTGCTGATGAAGTCAAGGTCGTTATGACCGGATGCTTCGGTCTTTGCGCACTCGGACCGATTATGATTATCTATCCCGAAGGCACCTTCTACAGCAACGTTCAGGTTTCGGATGCTGCTGAGATCGTAAGCGAGCATCTTCTTAAGGGACGTCCCGTAGACAGACTTGTTTATCACGAGGCTAAGGAGGACGTTCATCACGCAACCTCGCTTTCCGAGACTTCGTTCTATAAGAAGCAGAAGAGAGTTGCTCTCCGTAAC
>CAZSSE010000261.1:0-1890 GCA_964609165.1 uncultured Lachnospiraceae bacterium | reverse complement strand
TATTTATACTGTCTACCATATGGTGTCCTTTTTCACTACCGAGGAGATACATACTATAGTTTCGGGAGTTACCACCGAGAGTATAACCGTTGGCGGAGACGGGTATGTCTTTCGCGACGAGACGGTTGTGTATTCGAGCAATTCAGGCGCGGTCGACTATTTTGTCGATGACGGAGAAAAGGTTGCGGTCGGTCAGTCGCTTGCAAACGTTTACAGAAGCAATTCTGACGATGATGTACGCGGGATCATTAAGCTTATCGACGATCAGATAGCTTTGCTTGAGCAGTGCTCCGGGGATAATATCTCGTCGGTGGATCTGTCCGAGCTTCGCAAGAGCGCAGATGATACCTATTTTACGCTTACTCGTTTGTTGGCGTCGGGTGAGGTCGGGCAGCTTGATTATCAGATAGAAAAAATGATGCTGATACTCAGTAAGATACGCGCTGTGACCGACGGAGATGCGACCGTGATAGCTACGCTCAATGCGCTGGAGGCGGAAAGGGATAAATACCTTTCGGGTGAATATGAGCAGATATTTTCACAGCAGAGCGGATATTTCTATTCAAGCACCGATGGCTACGAGGGCGAATTTTCACTTTCTGCCGCCGATGAGCTTGATGGGGATAGCTTCTATTCCTTGATCGATTCGCTGAAGAGCGGCGCGAAATTTTCGACCGAGAGCGCGTGCGGAAAGCTCGCACACGACAGTCGATGGAAATTTGTGCTTCCGCTTGACACGGATGAGGCGGTCGGCTTTTCGGAGGGCAACGTTTATAACCTGAATTTTCCGGAAAATAATAATACTACGTTTTCAATGACGCTTGAAAAAAAGATACTTGCATACGAGCAGGAAAAGGTTTTGATGGTATTCTATTGCAATAGATTGCCAAATAATTTTACCTTTGAGAGATCTATGGCGGCGCGTATAGAGCGTTCGTCATTCAGCGGTATATATGTTCCGAGATCTGCTGTCAAGACGCTTGACGGCGTGCGCGGTGTTTATGTTCTTCGCGGAAATATAGCATATTTCCGAAGAATAGATATTGTCTATCAGGGCGGGGATTATTTTTTGGTTTCGGAGCGTGACGATAGCGACGGAAAATATTATTATCTCGGATCAAATGAGCTTATAATTACCAACGGAAAGAATATGTTTGACGGGAGGATCGTGGAATAGCATGAGCTTTGAGTATATCGAGCGTAATCTCGAGGATGTTCGCAAAAGAATAGATATGGCATGCCGCGCAGTCGGCAGAGAAGAGCCGGTAATGCTTCTTGCTGCGGTAAAATACGCAGAGCCGGAGGAAATAGAGTATCTTTACCACACGGCGGGCGTGAAGCAGGTCGGAGAGAACAGAGTTCAGCAGCTTTTGGCTCATATGGAGGCAATAGATTGCGAGGGACTTGAGTTTCATTTTATCGGCACCCTACAGACCAACAAGGTCAAGTATATTATAGATAAGGTCAAGATGATACATTCCGTCGATTCCTTGAAGCTTGCCGCAGAAATAGACAGGCAGGCGGCAAAGCACGGCATTGTTATGGACGTGCTCGTCGAGATAAACTGCGCGCAGGAGGAGAGCAAGAGCGGACTTATGCCCGACGAGGTAGAGGATTTTTGCCTGAGACTTTCCGATTTTAAGCATATAAGGCACCGCGGATTTATGACTATGGCGCCAAAATGCGATAAAAAAGAAGATTATTTAAAATATTTTCAACAAACTTATGCTCAAGTTCTTGACATTTGGACAAAAAAATTGCATAATATAGATAAGCCTGTTATTTCGATGGGAATGAGCGATAGCTTCGAGGAGGCTATTGCATGCGGTTCGGACATAGTGCGGATCGGCAGGCGGTTATTTGTTAAGTAAAAAATAATAATATATATAC
>CAZSSE010000260.1:0-1899 GCA_964609165.1 uncultured Lachnospiraceae bacterium | reverse complement strand
CCGTATATCTGGATGAGGTCCGTCATCAAAGGTAAGCGCTATTTTTTTTGTAGGCTCACGGCTCTTTGAAAAAACAATACTCGAATTCCCGGCGGCAGAAATTTTAAATTTATAGGTTGTGCACGCAAATAAGATAAATACACATAACACTGCCGACAATATTCTTACAATACATTTAAGCATTAGTCAACTCGTCCAATGAGGCAAATCTGAAGCCCTGCGATTTTAATTCACGTATAACATCACTCAAAATAGCTGCATTAGTTGCCGAGGTAGGATGCAATAGCATAATTTCACCATTGTGAATATTGGATAATATTTTTTCTTTTGCAGCATCGTGCGACATTTGAGATGAATTATCCCAATCAGCATATGCAAAGCTCCAAAATATAGTTTTATATCCAAGTGTCGATGCATATTCCATGCTTTGCTTTGAAAATCTTCCTTCTGGAGGTCTGAAATATTTAGGCATTTCCATACCAGTTGCTTCCCGATAAATATTCTCCAGCGATTCTAATTCAAGTCTGAACTCATCAATAGTTTTGCATTTGGTTACGTCCAAATGCTTGCTTGTGTGATTGCATACAAGATGTCCTTCATTGACCATTCTCATAATCAAATCTTTGTTTTTGATGATAAGATTTTCAAGAACAAAAAAAGCTCCCGGCACATTTTCTTCTTTTAATACGTTAAGAATCTTTTCTACGTTACCGTTTTCATATCCGGCATCAAAAGTGAGATAAATAACCTTTTCGTCCGAAGCGTCCTTGAAACGTTTATCAGCGTAATATCCGCCATAGTTTTCAACAAAGCTCATATTTGAGTCTGCATTAGGCTGTTTATGCTCTTTGTTTCTTACGCAGTACCAACTGTATGATTGTTCAATAGCAGATATATTAACAGAACACTGAGAGATGATACACAAGCTTACAAGCAAAAGAGTTAAAATTCTTTTCAAGATTTTCACCTCCCGATTAATATTGTGTTCTCGCAAAGCAAAAATAAACCTTGAAATTTTTAACACAAAAAAGCGATCAAAAACGATCGCTTTTTTATGTTTGCTTTTATATTATTCGTAATCAACCACATTGGTCCATGAATGAAGAAAATCTCTCTCCTCGGGCTTGCCCTTTACCGACTGAGATGCTGCTACAATAGGCATCCACTTTTGAACATAGCGCTTCTCTGTCTTACTCTTTTTGCAGAAAAGATCAAGGTACTTGTCAGCTAAGTCCTTATTACCGGAAAGGCAGAACAAAAGATAAGTTCTCGCAACGTCAGCAGAAGCGTTTCCCTGCGTTGCGTGCGCCCAGTCTATAATGTAAGGAATACCTGACTCGGTTACAATTATATTGGTTGGATTAAAATCTCCATGGCAAACCTTATTATGCTTAGGCATTCCCTCAAGGCGTGTATGAAGCTCATACCTTGTAGTTTCATCAAGATCTGCAACACTGATCTTTCTGTTCATTTTGTCCTTCAGCTTTGTAAGAAGCGGCGAGGCCTTTGAATGTACCTTCATCTGGAGGTCAACAAAAAGCTTCAAATACTCATCTTCCCTTTCGGGATACTCCTCCATAAGCTCTGCAAGAGTTTTTCCTGAAATATATTCGGTTACGATTGCCCATTTGCCGTCTATCTTCGAAACCTCTATAGCTTTGGGAATATTGAGCCCTGTCTCTTCTACACGAGCTTGATTAAGAGCCTCGTTAAGAACATCGGCCTTTGAATAATCTGCATCAAAAACCTTTATAGCATATTCGCCGTCGCGGTAAATAATTTTATTTGTTCTTTCTACAACAATATTATCAAGTTTCATTTTTATTCTCCCTTCATTATACCTTAGGCATCTCGGGCTCAACGAAGTGCTTACCGTAATAAGCGTTGAGATACATCTGC
>CAZSSE010000259.1:0-1900 GCA_964609165.1 uncultured Lachnospiraceae bacterium | reverse complement strand
TATTTCAAGGGATTTTTTCTTGGAATATGATCGGGTGCTTTTATTTTGCCTTTTTACAAACAAACGGAGGTTACAAATGATACTGAAAACAGTTAAGATCACCGAAAATTTTTCGGATATGGATAAACTCGATACCTTGGCACAAGAGGCTTTTCCGCCCAAAGAATACCTGCCGCCGAGCAAGCTTATCGAGATGAGCCGAGAGGACGAATTTGACTTTTTGGCACTATATGACGGTGATAAATTCGTTGGATTTATCACAATCGTAACGCATAAGAGTATCGCTTATCTGTTTTTCCTTGCCATAGACAAGGTGCTGCGTGGTAACGGATACGGCGGCATGGCACTAAAGACTCTACGGTCGTTATATCCGGGCTTTCGGCACGTTGTGGATTTTGAAATGGTAGACGATGCCGCCGAAAACAACGAGCAGCGAAAGAAAAGACGGAGCTTTTATCTCAAAAATGGCTATCTGCCAACGGGGCGTTTTCTATCCTATCTCGGCGTTGATTATGAGATATTTTGCACGGATAAATCATTCGATCAGGGTGAATTTCGAGAGCTGATGTCTCGGCTTAAGATCGACGGATTTCATCCGAAATATTTTGAAAAACGAGGTGTTTGTTATGAGTGAGTCAAGAAAAAAACTGATCTTTAAGAATGTTGCGCCTGCGATCCTTGCGAACGCTTGTGTGTTCCTTTTTTCGGTCGTGGACGGTATTTTTGTCGGTCAAGGAGCAGGAATGGACGCGCTCGGCGCTGTAAATCTTGCCCTGCCGTTCGTTTTGATCGTTCAAGCTCTTAACGCAATGGCAAGCATAGGCGGTGTTACCGTTACCGCCATTCGATTTGGACGTGGCGATAAAGAGGGTGCACAGAACGCTTTTATGCACGCGGTAACGATCAATTTTATCGTTGGTTGCCTCGTTACACTTATCGGTTGCGGACTTACAGGACCGGTTTGCCGTTTGCTCGGCGCGACGGGAAACTATTTTGAGCTTGCAAAGGACTATGTATTTTGGTGGGCGCTCTTTGCCGTTGCCAATTCCGTTTCGCTGAATCTTCAATCCTTCTGCCGAAATGACGGCAACCCCGGACTTGTGGCGATCACGAACGTCGTTATTACCACTTTAAATATATTTCTTAATTGGCTTTTCGTTTTCCCCATGGGCAAGGGCGTTGCGGGCGCGGCGATTGCAACGGGTATCTCGCAGGTGGTCGGTCTTTGTGTGATCTTAACGCACTTTGTTTTCAAAAAAGGCGAGCTTCGCATACAAAAATACAAGCCGCAGGCAAAGCTTTACGGCAAGATCGTTCTGCGCGGACTTCCCGAGGCGATCGCGCAGTTTTCCACTCCCGTTACGACCTTCTGTATGAACAAAACGCTCATGGTTGCCTACGGTAATATCGGTATAAATGCGTTTTCGGTCATCTCATACCTTTCATCGTTTACAATGTCCGTATTCTTCGGTGCGTCGGAGGGAATGCAACCCTTGTTCGGTCACGCATACGGCGAGAAAAACGACGACGACCTGAAGCATTTTTACCGTGCCGGACAGATCATAAGTATCGTTGGCAGTACAATATGCGTTGCGGTGTATGTTATTTTTCCTCATCTGCTTTGCCGTTTGTTTGGAGCCGATGAGGCAACTGTTGATTTTGCGTCAATACATATCTGGGAATACTGCTGGGGCTTTATTGTCGGTAGTGTCAATACGATGATCTCGGCTTATTTCTATTCCACAAAGCGTTCGGGGCAGGCTATCGCTTTGAATATTGTTCGCAGTCTTGTAATGAACAGCATCGTTATAACGGTCCTGCCGCTGATATTCGGCAAAGCTATCGTATGGCACACGTTTGGAATTTTTGAGGTGCTTGTACTGATCGTTGCCGCTCTGAT
>CAZSSE010000258.1:0-1924 GCA_964609165.1 uncultured Lachnospiraceae bacterium | reverse complement strand
CAGAGCGCGCTATGTCGATAAGCGTCTCAAGATGCTCGTTATCCGCATTGATCGACCGCTTATACTCGTACGGAAAGAGTATCGCAGACACCCTGCCGTCAAAATAAAGCTCAATATTTTCTATTCCTATACTCTCGGCACGAAGCTGAACAAGTGACTTTGAATCGTACAGTCTTGTATTGATGCCTGCAAAATCAACACCGCCTTCAATAAGCTCTGCTGCGATGCACATAGCCTTTGGCGTTGTGTTTGAATATCTGAAACCGCCCGTGTCTGCGCTGATCGCAGCATAAATGCAGTTAAGCGTGCGTTCGGGAATCTTCTCTAGTGCTCCTGTTTGGAGCAACACCTCGGCAAGCTCATATATTATCTCGCCCGTTGCAGCCGCACCCGGATCAATATAATGCTCGGCATACACGCTTCCGCTTGCATGATGATCTATCATAATATCAACATTTTTGTGAAGCCTGCCAAACAGATCTCCAAGCTGAGACGGAGACGCCGAATCGACCGAAACTATACGCTCATAATCAATTATCATATCCCTGTCAAGGATAACGCTTCCCTGCACCCCGTCCGTAAGAAATACCAAGCTATCGGGCAAATCATCCGAGCAAGCGCAATATACGGGAACGCCCATGACACGCAGAAGCTCGCGCAAAGCAAACGCCGAGCCTACAGCATCCGCATCAGGGCGGGCATGAAATATTATAAGAGTTTTCTTCGGCAAAGCCAACTCATCTGCTATCTGCCGAAGCGTCAGGCTCTTAAAACGATCAATCATTGTTCTCCTCATCGTCCTCGGGCGTTATCTCAATGCCATTCAGAAGCTTTGAGATCTTAGCACCGTGCTCTATCGAATGATCCTCGTAGAAGCTGAACTCCGGTGTCATACGGAGATTGAGGCGTCTGGCGATCTCACGACGAATGTATCCCGCCGATGACTTAAGTCCCTTTGCCACCTCTTTTTTATCGCCCATCATAGCCGAGTAATATACCTTTGCATATTTGAGATCGCCCGTAACCTCTACCGCAGTTACACTTATAAAAGCTTCGCTGATCCTTGGATCCTTAACCTCCCGAAGCACGAGCGCAAGCTCCTTTTTCATTTCATCGTTTATTCTTCCGCGTCTGTAATTTGCCATATCAATTCCTTTTATAAAAAAATTATTTACTGCTTTTATTATACCACTGTTTTTTCATTAAAGCAAGAACTTTTGATAAAAAGAGCAATAAAAAGCAAAGCACCCGTTTTACAACAGGTGCTTTCTTATAATATTTAAAATTACTGAGCCGCGTCAACGATAGCGGAAAACTTCTTTGCAACAAGCGAAGCACCGCCGATCAGTCCGCCGTCAACGTTAGGCTTTGCAAGAAGCTCTGCCGCATTGCCGTCGTTCATAGATCCGCCGTACTGAACGGTAACTGTTTCTGCAACGTCTGCGCCGTATGCTTCGGCAATAGCTGCACGAACATATCCGTTGCCCTCATCAGCCTGATCCGCAGTAGCGGTAACACCCGTACCGATAGCCCATACAGGCTCGTAAGCAACGATAACGTTATTAAGCTGCTCAGCACTTACGTTTGTAAGTGCCATCTTGGTCTGGAACTTGAGAAGAGCTTCTGTATAGCCGAGCTCTCTCTGCTCAAGAGTTTCACCAACGCAAACGATAGCCTTAAGACCTGCCTCAAGAGCGGCAAGAGTGCGAAGATTTACCGTCTGGTCGGTCTCTGCGAAATACTGACGTCTTTCGCTATGTCCTATAACTACGTACTCCACGCCGGCTTCAACGAGCATCTGCGCTGATATTTCACCCGTGTATGCACCGGAAGCCTTGAAGTGTACGTTCTCAGCACCGATCTTGATATTAGATCCCTTTGCAGCTTCAACAGCCGCGGGAATATCGATTGCGGGAACGCAAAG
>CAZSSE010000257.1:0-1927 GCA_964609165.1 uncultured Lachnospiraceae bacterium | reverse complement strand
AGACGGTGATAGTTGATTTTTATGCCGATTGGTGCGGTCCGTGCCGTATGCTCGGGTAAGATATATAGTGGCGAGACATTGCGCGCCGGTATTACGGTCGAGCTTTGCGGCGAGAAGGACAGCGCGCATCTCTACCTCTTAAAAAAGAACTGAATTGAGAAAACGGTATTAAAATAAAGGAGAAATAAAATGAGTATCATTCACGTTACCGCAGAAAATTTTGAAGACAGTGTTCTCAAAAGCGACAAGACGGTGATAGTTGATTTTTATGCCGATTGGTGCGGTCCGTGCCGTATGCTCGGACCCGTGCTTGAAAAGATAGCTGACGAGCATGATACGCTTGCGGTTGCTAAGGTAAACGTAGATAACGTTCCCTCGCTTGCCGAGAGCTTCGGTGTTACAAGTATTCCCGCGCTTTTCGTTATCAAAAACGGAGAGGTGGTAAATCAAGCTGTGGGATTTATGCCAAAGGAAAAGGTTCTTGAGCTTGTAAAGTAAAATGCCGTCTATCAGAAAAGTCTTCCCGATAGTGCTTTGTCGGGAAGATTTTTTTGGTTTTGTCTATGATTCACAAAAATCAATTTTAAAATTGTGCAAAATGTAGGATATCAAAAAATCAAGCAGTTGCTATTGATAGTCACTTGACTGTGTGATATAATCATAACACAACGAGCTTTGCTATAAGGAGGTGATATTATGACTAAAACATTTCCCGGAACGACCATTGAGGTAACATCGCTTGAAAGAGGCTGCTCAAAAAAGCTTTTTGACGGAATATTTGCTGCGGGAGGTATAACCTTATCGCAGGTCTAGGTGATGACGGGGCTTGAGCATTATCTTATTCAGAATTGGGTAAAGCGAGGGTTTATTACGTCTCCACAGAAAAGGATGTATTCAAAAGAGCAATTTGCAAGGATCATCATCATAAATATGCTTCGTGAGACATTACAGATAGATAAGATATGCGAGCTTATCAAGGTGATCGGAGGCGTGCTTGACGATCCCGAGGATGATATTATCGGCGATGATGAGCTGTACCACAGATATGTGGATATGGTTGCCGAGCTTGGATATGATTTTACGACTAAGCGCGAGGTCGCGGATGCGGCGGAGAAGACTGTTGAGGATTTTGTTGAAAGATTTCCCGATTCGCGCCACAAGCTGTCAATGATATTGCAGGTAATGCTCTACGCACATGTATCTGCAATGATGAGAAGATCGGCGGAAGAAATTTTTGCTACGTTGCAGTAAATAACTAAATTAAAGAGAGGAAAATTATTATGTTTGAATGGTGGAATACACTTAGCTTATCAACGCAGATATTTTATTGCATAGCTATTCCCGCTTCACTTGTTCTTTTGATACAGACGTTTCTGACCTTTATGGGTATTGGAGATAATTCTGATATTGACACCGACGGAGTAGAGGATTTTGCGCCGGAAAACCCCGACGGTGTGTATGGCGATGGCGATTTTGACGATGTTACCGATTCGCAGGGAATGAACAGCTTGCGTATATTTACTCTGAGGGGGATAGTAGCATTTCTCGTTGTGTTCGGCTGGATGGGCGTTGCGCTTGACGCATCGGGTGTGTCGCTGTTTATCACGGTACCCGTGGCATTCGTATGCGGATTTGTGATGATGCTTTCACTTGCCTTGATCTTTAAAGCGATAATGAGATTGCGTAGTGACGGCAACGCAGATAATCGAAACGCAATCGGCACGGCAGGCAAGGTGCAGCTTACTATCCCTCCTTCAAGAAGCGGTGAGGGAAAGGTACACGTTATGCTTCAGGGCTCATACGTTGAGCGTAGCGCAGTTACAGACGAAAACGAGGCGATCCCCACGGGTTGTGAGATCATAGTAGTCGGCATCAGCGGACAGACAGATCTCGTTGTAAAGAGAAAGTAAGAGACATTATATTAAGT
>CAZSSE010000256.1:0-1927 GCA_964609165.1 uncultured Lachnospiraceae bacterium | reverse complement strand
CCGTTTGTTATGCGGCTTGTCAATATTTCCGATACGCTTTCTCTTTCGGTGGAAACACGTGGCTTTTCACTGGAAAAAAGACCGTACACAGTATATAAGAAGGAAATCATTACGCTATCCGACGTTCTGTTTTTGACGGGCTTGATCGTCGGCGTGATTGTAACGGTGATTGTATGAACGGTATTGCGATAGAATGTAAAAACGTCTGCTTTTCCTATAACGGAGAAACGGATATTTTAGAAAACGTAAATTTTGCGTTGCGTTTCGGAGAAGTTAATTTGTTTTCGGGACATTCGGGTGAGGGGAAAAGTACGCTTCTCTATATTTTAAGCGGAATTATCCCCAACGTCACGGACGGAAAACTGTCGGGCGAGGTATATATAGACGGCGAAAATATCATAGGAAAACGACTTGGCGAAATCTGTCGCAAGGTCGGCGTCGTATTGCAGAATGCGGACGAGCAGATCATACAAAAGACGGTGGAGGACGAGATTGCGTTCGGGTGTGAAAATTTGAACTTTTCACCCGATAAAATCGAAAAACAAATCGCTACCGTATGTTCGCTTATGAAACTCGACAAATCTTGGGAATGTCGCAAATTGTCCGGCGGTCAAAAGCAACGGTTGATCACGGCGTCCACCCTTGCCATGGGGCAGAAAATTATCATCTTGGACGAACCGCTTGCCAATCTCGATACGGTCGGTGCGGAAATGTTGATGACGACGTTGAAAACGCTTGCGAAATCGGGTTATTGCGTGATCGTGATCGAACACAGGTTGGATATGGTGTTGCCGTTTGTCGATAAAGTCTTTCACGTCGGGGAGAAAACGGTAACGGAAATCGAAAACAAAGATGCCTATTTATCTTCGCAAACGGCAATGATTGAAGATATTTGCCCGAAATACATGCCGAGTTCGCCGCTTTTCTCTTTGAAAAACGTGGCGTTTTCGGTAAAACAAAGAGAAATTTTGAAAGACGTTTCCGCCGAGATCTACAAGGGTAGCCGAACGGTGATTTTGGGTGAAAACGGTTGCGGAAAAACTACGCTGTTGCGACTGATTGCAAGGCTGGAAAAAGTCACGAGCGGAGAAATCACGCAGAATATAGACGAAAAATTCGGACAAAAGAATAAGACAAGTAAAAAGTGGTATCAGAAAGTCGGCGTGGTCTACCAAAATCCCGATTATCAACTATTTATGCCAACGGTAGAGCAGGAAATTTGTTTCGGTGCAAAATCCAAAGAATATGCGGACGAAATAGCGGAGGCGTTCGGGGTGAAAAAAACTGTATCGCCGCCATCCTCAGTCTTTGTCCGAAGGGCAAAAGCGCAGAGTATCCATTGCCGCCGTGGTGGCAACCGCTCCCGAAGTTTTGATTTTGGACGAGCCGACGGTCGGACAAGATTATAAAGGGTTGTGCGAAATGGTGGATATTCTCAATGAAATTCATCAAAAAAGCGGAAATACAATGATCACCGTAACGCACGATAGGCGTTGTGCGGAAGCGTTGTGCGACAGAGCGATTTGGATTAAAGACGGAAAAACCTATCAAATCGGCGAAAAAGAACTTGTCAGAGAATTTTTCGGCAACGTTTCAAAAGTTAGCGCAGACTAAAATATCGAATACGAGGTGTTAGCCGTTGACTTATCTTTATAATTTTGATATAATAAATGCATATTGTAAAATAGTATGAAAACAATGCCGGTCGCAAGACCGGTAAAAAAAGAGGAATAAGTTAGCGTGGGCTAACTTATTAAAGAAGTATACGAAAGGTCGGCAAAACTTGCATTGACCTTTCATTAAAACTTAATGGTTAGCGTTGGCTAACTTTTGCGAGAACGGAGAAACTATGTCATTGTTAAGATTAAAAAATATCGGAAAGATATACGATTCCGGCAATATGCTTACAATCGGTATTCGGGGTATC
>CAZSSE010000255.1:0-1935 GCA_964609165.1 uncultured Lachnospiraceae bacterium | reverse complement strand
GACAATCTGTGGCAGAGAGGATATAACAGCGCAGAGTTCTACACCTGCAATCAGAAGATCCAACGTATTGTTAACGCACTTACCGTCGGATTTGCAGGCGAGTCCTTTGCTGATATAGCAAATTATCTTACCAAGGGGCCCGGTGTTGCCGATCCTTATATGTGCCTTGCAGACTTCGAGTCGTACCGTATGATTCACGAGAAAGCAGTACAGGATTATGCCGACAAGGAAAAGTGGAACCGTATGTCGTTAATGAACATTGCGGCGTCGGGCTTCTTTGCAGCCGATCGTTCTATCAACGAGTACGCGGAAAACATCTGGGGCATCAAGCGTCTTACAGATAAACAATAATAATACAGAATGGAACCTTAAGTAATGCTTTTACGAATCGCGGAGCTTACGGATCGTGTGCCCGTAATCAAAAAAAGAATAAATGATACCGACGTTTCGGCAAGAGGAAGCTTTGCTTACGGCGAGTGTCCGGAGCTTACAGTCGAAGTGCCAAGATCTCTTGGTGCTTCGGCAGTAGTTTTGCGCATACAAAAGGATGAGTGTGCGGATAAGGACTACCCGTTTTCCTTTACGTCAACTGACGGAGTAGACGATATCTATACGTTGCGCATGGATACCGCAGAGTTATGTGACGGCGAGGAGGACGGACTTTTCTTTTATGAGATACTTTTCTTGCGTGGGCTTGATACGCTCTTTACCTCCACGCATAATAACGTGGATTTTGAGCTTATCGATCACTCGCAGAACAGATTTTCATTGCTCGTGCATAAAAAGGACTTTGCCACGCCTGCATGGTTTCGCGGCGGAACGATGTATCAGATATTCGTTGATCGCTTTTACAGAGGTGACGGCGAAACAGGAGAGCGCAGCGACGTTATAATAAACGAGGATTGGTACGGCGGAGTACCGCAGTATGCCGAGCATCAGGGGCAGGATGTCAAGAACAATATGTTCTTTGGCGGAAATCTGTGGGGTGTTGCCGAAAAGCTCGATTATCTGAAATCGATGGGAGTAGGTATCATATATCTTAATCCCATATTTAAGGCATATTCAAATCATAAATACGATACGGGCAATTATTTCGAGGTGGATTCGATGTTTGGCGGAAACGCGGCTCTTGATCACCTCATCAAAAAGGCAAATGCTGCGGGTATAAAAATAATTTTAGACGGAGTTTTCAACCATACGGGAGATAATAGCCTCTATTTTGATCGCTACGGAGAATACGGCGGCGTAGGTGCTTATACAAATGAGGCGTCGCAGTATCACGATTGGTTTAAATTCGGCGATACACGCGACGATTTTGAATCATGGTGGGGGATAAGGATACTACCGAGACTTAACCACGAATCGGAGAGCTGCCGACGCTTTTTTACGTCCGAGAACGGCGTAGGTGCTTATTATATAAAAAAAGGAATTGCGGGCTGGCGGCTCGACGTTGCGGACGAGCTGTCTGACGAGTTTCTTGACGAATTTACGGAAAGCGTGAAGGGCGCGAGCTCGGGTGAGGCGGTAGTTATCGGCGAGGTTTGGGAAAACGCTGCGGTTAAGATAGCGTACGGTAAGCGCAGAAGATATTTGCGCGGTGCTCAGCTTGATAGTGTTATGAACTATCCGTTTCGCAAGGGTATACTTGAATTTATCTTGAACAAGAACGCTTCGGCATTTGCCGATGTACTTAAATCTATATATTCAACCTATCCTAAGACCGTTTGCGATTCGCTGATGAATATACTTGGAACTCACGATACCGAGCGTGTATTGACCGTGCTTGGCAAGCGAAGCGTCGAGGCTTGCGAGCTTGGCGGAAGCCGCCTTGCTCGGATGAGACTTAATGAAGAGGATCGAAGCAGAGCGATAGAGTGTCTGAAAATTGCCGCGGCAATACAGTTTACCGTCTATGGCGTTCCGTCGGTGTATTAC
>CAZSSE010000254.1:0-1937 GCA_964609165.1 uncultured Lachnospiraceae bacterium | reverse complement strand
GTGATATTGTAAAGGACAGCGACGGAAATATCGTTGAGATACACGCAACCGCAGATCTTGAAACACGTAACGGAAATCCGGTTGACGGCAGAAAGATCAAGGGTACTATCCACTGGCTCTCCGCAAAATACGCCAAGGACACGACTCTTATGCTCTATGACCGCCTCTTCACGATTGAAAACGTAAATGCTATTCCCGAGGATAAGACTTATAACGATTATCTTAATCCCGATTCGCTAACGGTCGTATCGGGCGCAAAGATCGAAGCCTCGCTCTATGATGCCGCACCCGGTGAAAAATTCCAGTTTGTGCGTGACGGATATTACTGCAAGGATACAAAGCATGAAAATACCTTTAACCGAGTAGTAGGGCTTAAGGATAGCTTCCCAGCGAAAAAATGCTAAAAAATAATATTATAATGGAGCTCAACCATGAAATTTCTTTTAGGATACCTCGCTGTTATATCAGTGATTTCAATAATCGTTTGCATCTACGATAAGATCGCCGCAAAGCACAACCCCAAGCATCGAACAAGAGAGGCTACGCTTCTTCTTCTCAGCGCGCTCGGTGGATCTGTCGCTATGTTTGTGACTATGCAAATAATTCGTCACAAAACAAAGCATATTAAATTTATGCTCGGTATTCCGCTTATTATCGTCGCGCAGGTCGCGTTGGCTGCAATAGTATATTTCTACGTTCGTTAATTTAAGTTAAAAAATCGAAAGGATAAACTCATGGAAAAAACAGAAAAACAACTTATGGAGCTTGACCTTTCTAAGTTCAGTCTTATATATCCCGACGAGGAAACTCAAAACCGTCACTATCGTGGAGAGGATTCCCCAAGCATCGATATGTTCGTCCTTGAGGAACTTGGACTTCTTGAGGTGTTCAATCTTAAGAACAGCGACCTTGACGAATATTTCACCAATGATCCCAAGGTTATAGATCACAGAATGTCTGTGTTTGAGGATATGCTTGCATTTCCCGAAATATCAACTACGCTCAACAAGCTTATTCCCGTACTCACAGATATTATGGAGCTTCGCAGACTTGAAGCCGACACGGGCGAGGCAGAATCCTATCTTGAAAGCATAACCGAGATAGAGCTTTACATTTCAAGCATAACCATTCTCCATTCGGGCTTCTCCACGATCAAGGATAAGGTTTCAAGCGATGCGTTCAGAACACTCGCTTCGCGTATTGACGATCTCGTCAACAGCGAATATTATGCCGAGCTCAATGCAAAGCTTGCGGAACTGACAAACCGCGTTAGAGACATTAAAAGCGTTACCATCGGTGTCAACCTTGACGCGCAGCTTCGTCCCTCGAGCGCAGGAGTGCTCTCGATAAATCCGCAGTCCTTCCGCTCGGGTGACGTTATAGACAAGATACTTCGCCTTAACTTTAAGGATGACGAGTATACATGCATTGCAAATCTCGTTCCCTTTAGCAAAAAGCAGTCGGAAAATCAGAAGACGGCACTCGCTCTTGCCTTCAATTCCGCGATCAACGATGTTTACAAGCAGTCGCTTCGCTCATGGAAAAAGATAGTTCAGAGCTTCGTGCTTGAAAATACAGATTTTCTGCTCAATCTTATGCCCGAGATAGAATTTCTTGTTAAAGCCACCAATCTTCTTCGCGCGCTTGATAAAAAGGGACTTTATCTCTGCCGTCCCGAGATCGTCACCGACAAGAATATATTTGTAGCGCACGAGCTTTATAACCCCTGCGTTGCTCTCAAGGTTGACGATGAGATCATCACCAATGACATTGAATTTGACGAACGCGCCATGATATTCGTTCTTACAGGTCCCAACCGTGGCGGTAAATCTGTTATTACCTGCGCGGTAGGTCTTGCGCAGGTAATGCTTCAGCTCGGTATGTTCGTGCCCGCAAAGGATGCCCAGATCAGCATTGCCGATGCTATATTCACTCAC
>CAZSSE010000253.1:0-1958 GCA_964609165.1 uncultured Lachnospiraceae bacterium | reverse complement strand
TATCTGCACCGAGGAATCGCTTGAAAACGAAATATCGCGAAAGCTAACCGGGCAGAGTGCCCTGCGCCTTGTCAAAAACACGCTTGAGCCGCGCCAGCAGCAGATAATTATTCTACGCTACGGACTTTCGGGCAGGCAGCCAATGACGCAAAAGCAGGTCGCCGAAAGGCTGAATATCTCGCGATCCTACGTCAGCCGAATTGAAAAGGGCGCGCTTGAAAAGTTACGCGGAGCGATCGGAGACTGACGTCAGCTTTTGTCAGTTTTTGAGTGAATGTATCGGAGCAGGTATTCTTCCGCCGCGCGCTATAAAATCGGCGCAGGAATATTCGCTCAGCTTCATAATAGGCGCATAACCCAATAGTCCGCCAAACTCAACCGACTCTCCAACTCCCTTACCGTATGCGGGAATAACCCTGACCGCCGTAGTTTTGGTGTTCGCAACACCTATAGATATTTCATCGGCTATAATGCCGCAGATCGTCGATGCAGGAGTATCTCCGGGAATTGCTATCATATCAAGACCTACCGAGCAAACAGCAGTCATTGCCTCAAGCTTCTCGATAGAAAGCGATCCCACCTCAACTGCGTGGATCATTCCCGCATCCTCGGAAACAGGTATAAACGCACCCGAAAGTCCGCCGACATGCGAGGATGCCATAACTCCACCCTTCTTAACTGCGTCGTTGAGCATGGCAAGTGCCGCAGTAGTGCCATGCGTTCCGCACTTTTCAAGCCCCATTCCCTCAAGAATATGCGCCACCGAATCACCAACTGCGGGCGTTGGTGCAAGCGAGAGATCGACTATACCAAACGGAACGTCAAGACGGCGGGACGCCTCGGTAGCAACGAGCTGCCCCATTCTCGTGATCTTAAACGCTGTCTTTTTGATAACGTCTGCAAGCTCGGAAAAATTGCAGTTACCCGCACGCTTGATAGCCGCGCTTACAACTCCGGGGCCCGATACGCCGACATTGATTACCGTCTCAGCCTCGCCTACGCCGTGGAAGGCTCCCGCCATAAATGGGTTATCCTCCGGGACGTTTGCGAACACCACAAGCTTGGCGCATGCCATGGAATCGTTATCTCTTGTAAGATATGCCGCTCTCTTGATAATATCTCCCATCATAGCAACGGCATCCATATTGATGCCCGCCTTTGTCGAAGCTACGTTTACCGATGAGCACACTCTCTCGGTCGACGCAAGAGCCTCGGGGATAGACATAATGAGATTTCTCGCATTATCCGTAAAGCCCTTTTGTACAAGCGCACTGTAGCCGCCTATAAAATTAATACCGAGAGTATGCGCGGCGCGGTCAAGCGTCTGCGCTATTTTTACGTAATCCTCGGGAGCGTATCTTCCGCCGACAAGCGATATGGGCGTTACCGAAACACGCTTGTTTATTATCGGGATACCATATTCCTTTTCTATATCACATCCGACCGACACCAAATGCTCGGCGCGCGTCGTGATCTTATCATAAATACGGTCACATACCGCATCAACGCTATCGGATGCGCAATCGTAGAGAGAGATACCCATGGTTATTGTACGAATATCAAGGTTCTCTTCCTTAATCATATTTATGGTCTCAAAAATATCCTGTGCGCTAAGTAAATTCAAAGCAATACCAACCTTTCTCGCTCAGATCCTGTGCATAGAGTTAAAAATATCCTCGTGCATGGTGCGTATATCCAGACCTACACGCTCTCCAAGCGTTTTCATCTGGTCCACAAAGGATGTAAACGGCAAATTAAGCTCGCTTATATCCACCACCATTATCATAGCAAAGTATTCCTTGAGAATACTCTGTGAGATCTCGACTATATTTGCTCCCGCCTGTGCACACTCGGCACTGACCTTGGCTACAATACCCTTACTATCCTGTCCAACTACAGTAATAATTGCGTTCATTTTACAGACCTTCCTTGATTTTGTATTCTATATTACATATTAT
>CAZSSE010000252.1:0-1999 GCA_964609165.1 uncultured Lachnospiraceae bacterium | reverse complement strand
CAAGCAGTATAATATCCGATCGCCCCGATAAGGTTCGAGTGGAGCTTTTGAATTCCAAAATAACGTTGATTCCCTACCGCTTTTAAAATTATAATAAAATTTTTATTAAATATCGGTTTGTTTACAACAGGTTCAAAAATTCGTTATATAATTAAGTTGTAATATTGGGATTTGTTAAATGGAGTTTTTTATGAAGCTTTTAGGTAATTCCGCACCGTCGGGTAAGATGACAAGAATATTTTCGCTTGTCGCCATCTGCCTTGCCGCTCTTTCGGCACTCGGCAGACTCTTTTCTCTGATGTTTTTTTACGACAGGATCGGATATTTCAAAACGGGAGCTGTCTTGCCCGTTCTTTTCAATCTACTCTATGCTCTTTCGATCGTATTTTTTGCAATCTCGGCAGTGCTTTTTAAACCAATCGCGCCAAGCAAAAGGCTCTCAAACCACGCAAGGCTTGCGGCTATACTGCCCGCTGTGGCTTTTGTTCCCTATATAATCAGCGGCATAAGCGAAATTCTTGCTTCCCCCAATGGGAAAATGCCCTTGTCAGATATTTTGTCGCTTATATTTGCGATGATCGCCGCTGCTTATTTTGCATCGTTGGCACTTTGCAAGCAGCCATCATCTGCATCGGTGATCCTCGGTGTAAGCAGTATCGTATGGATCGTCCTTGTCTGGATGAGCTCGTATCTCGACTTCTTCGTTCCCATGAATTCACCCGACAAGCTATTCTTCCACTTTGCCTGCATCGGCGCAATGCTTCTTATTTTCGCCGACGTGCGTGTCATCTCGGATATGCCCAAACCTCGGTTTTATTACTTTTCGTTCTTCACGGGTCTGCTCACTCTGTCTACCTCGTCAATACCGAGCATCATTGCAAACGCTAAGGGCATTTTCGCAAGCTATTCTCTGCTATACGAGGATATTGTCCTCATTGCAATTATGATATACGGTGCAGTTCGTCTGCTCACTCAGGTGTGGGGGAGAGGAGAGCACGCCGTCGGGCAGGACGTCAATGTAAACGATCAATAAAGTAAAAAGGATGGATCTTTGTGATGAGCGCCAACCAACGCATACAATGGCTTCACAAAAAAATAATGGATAAATGCTACCCCAACGCATATCACCTGGCGGAGCAATTCAGAATATCGCACCGACAAGCTCAGCGCGACGTAGATTTTTTGCGTCACAATATGGGAGCACCATTGGCATATTCGGCAGCTCAAAAGGGATATTACTATAAAGAGCCGTTTATATTCCCACTTGTGATAGAAGCTGAAAATGACGTTGACTTGAACGACGCGATAGCAAGCATCCGAGAGTTTGGCGATTACAATGCAGAGCGTTCAATAATGCAGCTGCAAATGCCATATTATGCAACGCTTGAGATAAAGGACAGAATGACTGTTCTCAATCTGCGAAGTCTTATCGTATCAGACGAGCCACATCACCGCTACCGTTGCGAATTTCCGAGCGTTGAGCTGTTTATAGGCATTATTATGTCTGCGGGAGCTGACATTAAGATAGTAGAGCCGCGATGGCTCAAGGAGCGTCTGGTGGATTTTGCGACACGTGTTATCGAAAGCAATCCGCTTGACGAGCCGTGCGACGACGATTGACGGCGTATGATCAAATAATTTTGCAATTTTTCCGAAAAACTTTCAAAAAGCTCTTGACAAAAAGAATTTTTGTGGTATAATATATGCGTTATCCAAAGACAGCAGGTTTCCGTAAAAGCTCAGCTTCCCTGCCGAGGAGAATTTGATCGTGATATTTTTATGGTCTTTCTTTCCTGCGGCATGCTGTGCCTTGCGGAAAGAAAGATTTTTTATTTCTGCTGAAATTTCCACAATTCACATAGGAGGTGAAACACAGTGCCCAGCAAGTCTATTCTCGAACAAAAGCAGGCGATCGTTGCAGATCTCGCACAACAGTTGAAGGATTCTCCCGCAGGCGTAGTTGTAAACTATCAGGGTATTACCGTTGACGCTGACACAA
>CAZSSE010000251.1:0-2015 GCA_964609165.1 uncultured Lachnospiraceae bacterium | reverse complement strand
TATGCATCCAAGCCGCGAAGCTTATTGAATGAGAATACGGGAACCTTTACATACCAACGCTTTTTCTCTTCGGGATAGATGTCAAAAATTCCAAGCTCCTTGAGCGATTTTCCGAGAATTACCTCGGTTGCGATGTCAGCAAGGCTGTATCCTGTTGCTTTTGAGAGGAAGGGAACGGTACGGGAGGAGCGGGGGTTGACCTCGATGATATATACGTCCTCATGCTCATCGACGATGAACTGAATGTTGTAAAGTCCAACTATTCCGATACCAAGTCCCAGCTTTTTCGCATATTGAAGTATAGTGCCCTTTACCTTATCGGAGATAGAGAAGGTTGGGTATACGCTTATTGAGTCGCCGCTGTGTACTCCTGTACGCTCAACAAGCTCCATGATGCCCGGAACGAATACGTTCTTGCCGTCGCAGATAGCATCGACCTCGACCTCCTTACCGCTGATATATTTATCTACCAGGACGGGCTTGTCCTCGTCGATCTCAACTGCGGTCTTAAGGTATGTGCGGAGCTGATCCCTGTTGCCGACGATCTGCATAGCTCTTCCGCCGAGAACAAAGCTGGGACGAACGAGAACAGGGTAGCCTATCTCATCAGCCGCCGCAAGACCGTCCTCGATCCTTGTGACCGCTTTACCCTTTGCACGGGGAATGTTGAGCTCGTTAAGAAGATTTTCAAACGCATTTCTGTCCTCAGCGCGATCTATAGCCGAGCAATCGGTTCCTATGATCTTAACTCCCCTGTCAAAGAGTGGCTGTGCAAGATTTATGGCGGTCTGTCCGCCGAGAGACGCTATAACGCCCTCGGGCTTTTCAAGCTCGATTATATTCATAACATCCTCGGGTGTGAGCGGCTCAAAGTAGAGCTTGTCTGCCGTGGTGTAGTCCGTTGAGACGGTCTCGGGGTTATTGTTGATGATAATAGCCTCGTAGCCTGAATTTTTAATGGTGGATACTGCGTGAACGGTGGAGTAGTCGAATTCAACGCCCTGACCTATTCTGATAGGACCTGCGCCGAGAACCACTATCTTCTTTTTATCTGTGATAACGGAAGCGTTCTCGCCCGTGTATGATGAGTAGAAGTAGGGAATGTAAGCACCCGTGTGGCAGGTATCTACCATACGGAATACGGGGAAGAGATCGTGCTGCTTACGGAAATTGAACACGTCGATCTCGGCGCATTTCCACATTCTCGCTACGTACTTATCCGCAAAGCCCATTTTCTTTGCGGCGGTGAGACACTCAAGATCGAAGGGGTGAGCCTTAAGGGTTTCTTCCATATCAACGATATTCTTGATCGCCTCAAGGAAGAAGGGAGTGATCTCGGTTATCTCGTGTACCTTTTCGATAGATACGCCGCGTGCAAGAAGCTCGGCGATGCCGAAAATATTGTCACTGCGGAAGGTGGATATATAGTCGAGTATCTCGTCATTGGACATATTGTCAAATTTCGAATGATATATGTGATATACGCCGACCTCTAAGGAGCGCATACCCTTGAGCAAGCATTCCTCAAGATTTGAGCCTATTCCCATTACCTCGCCCGTAGCTTTCATCTGTGTGCCAAGCTGGTTGGATGCGGTGGTGAACTTATCGAACGGGAAGCGTGGGAATTTTGCGATCACATAGTCGAGCTGAGGCTCGAATGCCGCTGTGGTGTTGGCTATCTTGATCTCATCAAGAGCCATACCGATAGCTATTTTTGCGGTAACTCTTGCGATTGGGTAGCCCGACGCCTTGGAGGCAAGCGCAGAGGAGCGCGATACACGGGGGTTGACCTCGATGAGATAATATTTGCCGGTTTGGGGATCGAGTGCGAACTGAACGTTACAGCCGCCCTCTATTTTAAGCTCCTTGATAAGCTTGATAGCGCTGTCGTTGAGCATCTTGAGGTCGTGGTCGTTGAGAGTCATTATTGGAGCTACTACGATGCTGTCTCCCGTATGAACACCGACGGGGTCGATATTTTCCATACCGCAGATCGTAATGGCGCGGTCGTTGCC
>CAZSSE010000250.1:0-2017 GCA_964609165.1 uncultured Lachnospiraceae bacterium | reverse complement strand
GACCAAACTAAAAGAATGTCGCGCAAGCAAAGCTTGCGCGACATTCTTTTTTTGTTTTATTTATCCTGCGCTGTCCTCATCGTCGGAGGAATCGGTAGCGTTAGGAGTATTATTATTTGTAGGCTTGTTGCTGGTGCCCGGGGTAGGCGTTGAAATATCGGAGCTGTGTCCGGGGATCGTGCAGGAATCGCATATAATATCGAAGGTTTTACCGTTAGAGGTGTAAAGCAGCTTAGTGTTACCGTCAATATCGGTGAAATAAGCATATCCCTTGTCACCTGAGCCCATTATGATAGTCATATGAGTATCTGCAATGGTCTTCTTGAATGTGACGGCTTCCTTGGTGGAGTCATCTACAGCCTTGTATATCGTAAGATCTCCGTTAACTGTCTGCGAAAAATATACCGTATTGCCGCAGACGTATACAGAATTGGCGTCTAAGCCCTCGACAACCTTTTTCGTAACTGTTTTGTCGGCTTTCCTCCATGTGATGCTTCCCAGCTCATTTGCAGTGGGATTGCGGTAAGTGTAAATATCACCCTTTTCGGTAAGCTCAAAGGCATCTACTGCGCTACCGGAGATCATTTCCTTGTCGGCTTCAAAGTCGTTGCTTGAAAGCGGTATACGGAAAAGCTGATTGGAGTCTAAGAAATAGAAGTACTTACCGTCAGGAGAGAACTGTCCCTCTGCGTCGGCGAGCTTGCGTGCGCCCTTGCGGGTATAGTAGAAAGTAGACGTAACGTTCACCGTTTCGTCATCTGCCGTGGTTACTGTTCTGTCGACGGTAAACGCGGAATCGATAAATGTTGAGGGGCATACCACCTCTTTATCCATGGGGGTATATTTCAGCGCTCCTGCGGCGATCTGGGACGGGGCTTTGTCACCGATCTTGTAGATAAAGGAAGCTGTTGCAGCGTTTTCCTCGGCACCGTCAATATAAGTGAAGATGACCTCGGTTCCGTCAGCGTTGAGCTCTGTCACCTCTCCAAATGTGTATGAAGAATTGGAAACGATGGCCTTTTGCTCGTACTCTGCTCCGCGCTTTGTAACCCTGAGGTAATAGAAGGAGCCGGTAGAATCGGTTGCGTATACATACTTGCCGTCTTTGGCAATAGCAACGGGAATAAGCCCGCTTGTTTCGCCTATATCGTTGTAGCCTGCGTTACGGAAATATTTTAAATGAGTTGTTTCCTGATTTCTTCCGGCAGGCTCTGTGAATACGATCGTACTTGCATCACCCGATATTTTAAAGTTAGCGGCAGAGGAATGACCGGTGATCTCTTCATCGGCGGTTTTGGAATGGAAGCTTACCAACGAGCCTTTCTTAAAGATTATTCCGGGTTCGTATTCTGCGCAAGCGATAATAGTATCTGCCGTGCCCTCGATGGGATCGATCTTTTTGCCATCGAGAATATACATTTGTATCGAGCTTGTGCCTTCGTCGGAAACTACCTCTTCAAAGACGTAAGCAAACGAATAATCCTTTGCGGGCTGTAGCTCTACCTTTCCTTCAAAGGTGTGCTTGATCTCTTTTCCGTTATAAAGAACGTGGTACACGTCGTTGCTGTCGATATATGTAGTATAAACGTCATCCTCACGGATAATATTCTTTCCGGGAGAAGAGAATATCGCCGCAAATAGTGCGATAATAAGAACGAGAGCAACTACCGCCGCTACACTGATTATTATCATTTTCGGAGAGACGGAAAAGTTTTTCTTTTTTGGGGGCTTGCGTGTGGACTGTTGATTTTGATGTGATTGCCTTTGCTTGGGCGCGGATGCGTTAGATCTTGCAGATGTATCTCCAAACGTGTTGAAGTCATCGTCCTCAACCTGTGCCGCGGAGAAGACCGCGTAATTCATATCAGCACGGTTATTTGCAGAGCTGTTTTGACCAAAAGCTGCATACGCGGGGCGCATATCACTTTTGTTAAGCATAGATACCTCCGTATGTATTTACAGTAAATGTAGATAAATGTATTTTTTGAAGTATACACAAATATACACCATACTATAT
>CAZSSE010000249.1:0-2049 GCA_964609165.1 uncultured Lachnospiraceae bacterium | reverse complement strand
CTTATGAAGATATATATTTGGATTTTATAAAAGAAATAAAAGATTAGGAGGAAAATACAAATGAAACTATTAAACAATATTATTTATGTAGAAACGGAACCTAATGAGAGCAATTTTATAATTCATCCGTATTTAGGAGATATATTTATTGTAGGGGATAGTGAGATTTTAACATTAAAAAAATGGATAAATGAAAAAGAAATAACATGCAATACCGATGAAGAAAAAGACTTTTTTGAACATCTACAAAGCAAAAAATTTACGATAAATAATGAAAATGAAGAGCAAGAATGGATAAATAAAACTTTAGATATTGCTAAAAGCTATGGTATAATATAGATACCGAAAAGGCAGGTGTTTTTGATGTACAGAAAAAAGGATAAAAGCAAGCAAACACAATTGCAAATGTTGTGTATAGAAGATCTGGTACCGCAGGAACATATGCTGAGAGAGATAGAGAATGCGATCGATTGGAGTTTCATCTATGACGAGGTCAAGGGATTGTATAAAGAAGCGGAATGGGGGAATCCGGGGGTCGACCCCGTTGTGCTTTTTAAGATCGTATTTATCCAATATCTGTACGGCATCAGAAGTATGCGCCAGACGATCAAGGAAATCGAGGTCAACATTGCATACAGATGGTTCATAGGCTATGATCTGACTGAACCGATCCCTCATTTTTCAACCTTTGGAAAGAACTACAAGCGCCGGTTTGAGGGAACGGATATTTTTGAACGTATCTTCCGTCATATTCTCGAAGAAGCGGTAAGGTGTGGATTTGTGGACGCAAGCGCGATCTTTATTGACGGAACGCACATTCGCGCCAATGCAAACAAGAAGAAATATGTAAAAGAGGTCGTTGCAGTAGAAGCAAAGCGTTACCAAAAGGAACTGGACGAGGAAATTAACCGAGACCGCGAGGAACACGGAAAAAAGCCGTTGAAGAACCAAAAAGGCGATGATGAGGACAACAACGGGAATGGGGGCGCTGTTGGTGGCGGAGAAATGAAAGAAATAACCCGAAGCACCGGCGATCCTGAATGCGGATCGTTCCATAAGGGAGAGCATGAAAAGCAATTTGCCTACATAGCGGGAACCGCCTGTGACAAAAGGAATTTTATCCTTGGTTTTTCGATAGCTCCCGGCAATACCCATGACAGTGTGATGTTCGATGACGTTTACAACAAAACTGTAGCATATTTCCCTGAAGTAAAAGCCGTTGTCGCAGATTCTGCGTACAGAACCCCATGGATCGCGAAAAAAATTATTGATGACAGCAGAATTCCTTCTTTGCCTTACAAACGTCCCATGACTCCTGATGGATATTTCAAAAAATATGAGTACGTGTATGATGAATATTATGATTGTATCCTTTGCCCGAACAACCAAGTATTGAAATACAGTACCACAAACCGAGAGGGATACAGAGAATACAAGAGCGATCCTAATGTCTGCAGGAACTGCCCTTGCAGAGAGCAATGTACGAGATCCAAGGACTGCCAAAAGGCGGTTACACGGCACGTATGGGAAAACTATATGGAGTTGGTCGATGATTACCGCCATACACCTTGGGTGAAGGATCTATACGATATGCGCAAGCAGAAGATCGAGAGAGTGTTTGCCGATGCCAAGGTAAAGCATGGCTTGCGTTACACGCAGTTGCGTGGTCTTGCAAAGGTTACGATGCAGGTCACGCTTACTTTTGCGTGCATGAATTTGAAAAAATTAGCTAAATGGAAGAGGAAATCTTCCTCTCCTACCTTGTTTTTCGCTCCTTTTTTGCTCTTCTTTCAAAACTTATTCTCTTCTATGAACAAAAGCGTTCGCTCCTCGGCTTTTGCTGCGCTATGAACGCTTTTCGTCTACAGTCTGAGATCGATTCTTTAGGAATCGATCGTGGTTATATATCGTGTTTTTATTATTGCGGCACAGATGCAGAAAAGCTGTTAAATGCTTTTGAAAAGGAAAATTATCGGACCCATTTTCAAGACAAGATCTACCTCTATTCCGAATCCAAGCCTACCCAGCCGGGGAACTATTGGCACTATG
>CAZSSE010000248.1:0-2050 GCA_964609165.1 uncultured Lachnospiraceae bacterium | reverse complement strand
GACGGTCCGATGGCATTAAAAATTATATGAGCATTATGCGTCGGCAATATTATTTTGGATCACAAACCGATTGTTTTGATATAATTTTGTTATATTGCACGGACCGTCGGGGACGCTGGTCCATACAAGATATATTTTGTTTATTTGGCTAATAGCCGCATTGAGCGGATACAAATTGAAGAAAGAAATTCTATCAAACATATAACCTCATTGTATGGCGTTATTCATTTTGCTTGTTGAAGCGCATTGTGTGGCGGATAAATATTTTGTTTATGCGGATAATAGCCGCATTACAGGTTTCTCACAAATTAAACAAAGAAGGAGAGAAGCGAATGTGTATAAAAATACCCGAATACGTGAAGGTATTAATGGATACTTTAGAAGCGGCGGGCGAGGAATCGTATATTGTCGGCGGAAGCCTGCGCGATTCGCTTCTTGGCAATAAGCCCAGCGACTACGACGTAGCAACGTCGGCGCGACCGGAGCAAATGACAGAGATATTTTCGGGTTTCCGGGTAATAGAAACGGGACTTAAGCACGGAACTCTTACGGTTATTTCGGACGGCAGTCCGGTTGAGATAACCACATTCCGGGTTGACGGGAGCTATACCGACTCGCGCCATCCAGACAGCGTTAGCTTTACACGCTCGATCGGCGAGGATCTCGCACGCAGAGATTTTACTGTCAATGCGATGGCGTATAATCACGGCGTCGGACTTATAGATCTCTTTGGCGGACGCGAGGATCTTGACCATGGGATCATTCGTGCGGTACGTAAGCCGGAGCTTCGCTTCGGTGAGGATGCGCTCAGAATAATGCGGGCCTTTCGATTCTCGTCTCAGCTCGGATTTGATATAGAAGAAAAAACTCTTATCGCGGCGCATAGATGCCGCGAGGGGCTTTCAAATATAGCGCGCGAGCGTATAGCAACCGAATTTTTCAAGCTGATATGCTCCGAGCATGCGAGCTTACCGCTTTTACAGATGAAGGAGCTGGGCGTGCTTGCATATGTGCTGGGGGACTATTTGCCGAGCGAACGGCTTATCGGGCTTTTGCCGAATATGCCGAGACACGACGCCGCAAGGCTTGGCTTTTTGCTTTGCGATTGCGAGTGCGATGTCGCCAAAAAGATAGTCAACGGCTTGAAATGCTCAAACAGGCAACGGAAGCTGGCACTGTCGGTTGCCAAAAACGCATATCGCGGAGTTTTGGAGCCGAGAGACGTTTCAAAGCTCTGCGCCGAGCTTGGTGAGAGCGCAAAATACGTCGTTTGCGCGTCAATATTGCTTGGAGTGTCGGACAAGCAAGCTCTTGCGTGGCTTGAAAACGACACGGCTCCGCATTCGCTCTCGGAGCTTGCGATAGGCGGCGGCGAGCTTGTAAATATAGGCTTTGCGGGTAGAGATATAGGCAGTACGCTTGCATATTTGCTTGACCGCGCAACAGATGCACCGGAGCTTAATACGCGCGAGACGCTTTTGGAGCTTGCAAAAGAAAAATACAGAGAAGGGGAATAAAAATGCCCGAAAACGATACAATTAAAAACGAGGAGCTCGTGGAGCTTGATACGCTTGACGCGATCAAAGCGACAGCGGGCAAGCTTATGGCGATAGATTTCGGAGATACGAGGACGGGACTTGCGGTCTCGGATGCATCGCGCTTTTTGGCGTCGGGCATAGGATACGTTTCACCGGGCGGTATAGATAAGACAGTGGAGTCGGTAGCCGAGGCAGCGGTTGAAAACGGCGCGGTCGCGCTTATCGTCGGACTCCCCGTCAACATGGACGGAAGCGAGGGAGGACGAGCGGCAAGATGCCGCAAATTTGCAAGAATGCTTAAAGAGAGTACGGGGCTTGCTGTGGCTATGTTCGACGAGCGAATGACGACTATGACGGCGTCGCGCTATCTCAACGAGACAAATACGCGCGGCAAGAAGCGCAAGGGCGTTATAGATACGCTGTCTGCGCAGATAATACTACAGAACTGTCTTGACAGACTTAAATATATGAGTTGAGGTGATGGTATGATGAAGGCGACACCCAAAAAGCCG
>CAZSSE010000247.1:0-2080 GCA_964609165.1 uncultured Lachnospiraceae bacterium | reverse complement strand
AAATATATGTATTTATCCGATAAAATATATTATAAAATAGAATTATCAAAATGTCAATGGCTATTATAGCAAAAGGAGAGCTTATGAAAATAATTTGGCTTGGACAAGCAGGTCTGCTTTTTGAAAATAACGATTTTAAGGTTATAATAGATCCCTATCTGTCTGACAGCGTTGGAAATGTATCACCCGACAAGCACCGCCGCGTACCCGTACACGAGGAACTTTTCTCGATCCGCCCCGACGTTATGATATTCACGCACAACCACCTTGACCATTACGATCCCGAAACGGTCGAAAGATTTATCGGTAATGATACCGCTATCACGGTTCTCGCTCCGCCATCTGTGTGGAACGAGGTCAGCAAGATTGGCGGTAACAACAACTACGTGGTATTCAATCGTCACACCTCGTGGAGCGAGGGCGGTCTTAAATTCACCTCTGTCAAGGCAGAGCACAGCGATCCTACGCCTATCGGCGTTATAATCGACGACGGCGATAAAAAATACTACGTTACGGGTGACACTCTTTATAATGATGACATATTCTCCGATATTCCCAACGACATATACGCAGTATTTCTGCCTGTAAACGGCGTTGGAAACAATATGAACATGACCGACGCAAAGCGCTTCTGCGAGCGGGTAGCCGCACGTCACGTCGTTCCGCTCCACTGCGGTCTGTTTGACGCAATAGATATGAATACATTTGACGTTCAAAATAAGATCGTTCCGCAATTTTACAAGGAGGTAATATTTCAGTGAAGGTCATAGATATAAAAACATTTCTTGTAGACTGCTACCGAACTAATTGGGTGTTCGTCAAGGTATATACCGACGAGGGTATCGACGGTGTGGGTGAGGCAACGCTCGAATACAAGGAGAAGGCACTCGTCGGCGCAGTAGAGCATATAAAGGAGTATCTCGTAGGCAAGGATCCCCTACAGATCGAAAAGCATTGGCACGATATATACCGCGACGCCTATTGGAGAGGCGGTGCAGTTCTTATGTCGGCTCTCTCGGCTGTAGAAATGGCTCTGTGGGATATTCTCGGCAAGAGCCTCGGAGTACCCGTATATCAGCTTCTCGGAGGCAAGGTACACGAAAAAGTCCGTATATACGTAAACGGCTGGTTCGCAGGCGCAAAGGAGCCTGAGGAATTTGGTGAAAAAGCAATGATCGCAGTTGAGCGCGGCATCACCGCGATGAAATGGGATCCCTTTGGCAAAAATTATCTCAATATATCCAACGCCGATCTTGATAAGGCGCTTCGCAATATTGCCGCAGTACGAGAGGCAGTCGGTGATCGTGTGGATCTTTTGATAGAGGGACACGGACGCTTCAATATTCCAACGGGCATCAAGATCGCGCGTGAGCTTGAGCAGTTCAAGCCAATGTTCTTTGAGGAGCCTGTACCGCCGGACAACCTCGACGCTCTTAAGGCAGTCAAGGATAAATCCCCCGTTGCTATCTCGGCAGGCGAGCGACTTTACACACGCTGGGACTATAAGCCGATGTTCGATAAAATGGCGGCTGACTACATACAGCCCGACATCTCGCACGCCGGCGGAATAATGGAGCTCAAAAAGATAGCCGCCGAGGCGGAATGCAGATATATTCCCTTTGCGCCGCACAACCCCTCCGGGCCTGTCGCAAACGCGGCAACGCTTCAGCTTGCGGCGACCTGTCCTAATTTTGAGATACTTGAAATAATGTACTCTGACGTTGAGTGGAGAACAGACGTTACCAACGAATCGCTTGAATATAATGATGGCTATATCACTATTCCCGACAAGGCAGGTCTCGGTATCGAGATCGATGAGACTGCTTGTCAGAAGCATCCCTACCAACCGCATACGCTAAGGCACTATACGGGAGCATTGACCGATATACGTCCCGCAAAGTCAAAATTCTATTTTTGAGGGTAGCTATGGAAAGATTACAGCGGTATTATTACGACAAGCTTTGAGAGCACGATTTCCCTCGAAGCATATTCAAAATACGGCAGCGTCAGACTTATTGACGTTATGGATGGCAGCGTTTATGAAATACCCGAAAGCATCGTAAAGCGCGATGAATTCGGC
>CAZSSE010000246.1:0-2097 GCA_964609165.1 uncultured Lachnospiraceae bacterium | reverse complement strand
TATGCGATTAAATAATTTTCTATCTTTTCGTCAGATTTTTTACCTCAACTATTGACAAAGAGTCTAAAGAAAGCTCCGTAAATCACGGAGTTTTCTTTATTACGTATTCCATAAACTGATGCTCGCTGCAGTGTATTTGCCCGTTAAGAAGTATCTTTTGTGTGGCTACAACCTCAAACCCGTTTTTTTCATAAAGATGACGCGCATTGACATTACGCGCAGTGGTATTCAGTCTTATCGTAACACAGCCGATTTTGCTTGCAAGCTCCTTGGCAAAATCAACTATGCTCGTGCCAATGCCGTATCCGGTGTATTCGGGATCGACACAAAGCGTATGTATAACGAGTGCTTCATCGAATCTTGCCTCTGCCTGCCAGCCTATTTTTCTGTATTCGGGCGGTTGTCTGGTATCTAAAATTACCGATGCCAACAGACGTCCGTTTTCCTCGTAAACGTACAAGGAATCGTTTTTTACACCAAAACGCGCCGTGTCGGCGGTAGGGTATATGCCCTTCTGCCAGCTTGTGTATTTTACGTGTGAATTTTCGTAGTCGATAGCCTTGTCGTAAAGCGTCGCTACCGAAATTATATCATCGTGGGTGGCTTTTCTTATCATGGTTGCCTCATCAAAGAGTCTTAACAAACGCCTCTATTCTCTCAAGTGCCTGCGTTATATGCTTTATGGAATAAGCGTATGAAATACGTGCAAAGCCCTCGCCGCTTTTGCCGAATGCGTTACCGGGAACGATAGCGCATTTGTAATCGTAAAGAAGCTTGTTGCAGAATTCCTCACCCGAAAGTCCAAAATCACCGATTTTGGGGAAGATATAAAATGCTCCCTCGGGTTCAAATGATTCTATTCCGATGCTCTTGAGCCCGTTGAAGATATATCTGCGGCGGCGGTTGTATTCGTCCACCATCATTTTTATATCCTCGTCGCCGTTTTTAAGTGCCTCAATCGCTGCAAACTGCGCGGTCGTGGGAGATGACATTATGCCGTACTGATGTATCTTCAGCATCTGCGCACAAAGCTCCTTGGGGGCGCAAATGTAACCGAGACGCCAGCCTGTCATAGCGTAAGCCTTTGAAAATCCGCTGGCAACTATAGTGTGTTCCCACATTCCATTGATTGACGCAATTGAGCAGTGATTGCCTGTATACGTCATCTCGGCGTATATTTCGTCGGAGAGGACGAGGATGTTCGTATCGCGCAGAGCTTCGGCAATATCCATCAGCTCCTCGCGTGTCATAATAGCACCCGTAGGATTGTTTGGATAGGGAAGAACAAGCATTTTGGTTTTTGGTGTGATAGCCGCCTTAAGCGCCTCGGGATCTATTTTAAACCTATCCTCGAATTTAGTTTCAAGTATAACGGGTGTTCCGCCCGCTATCGCAACGAGCGGCGCATAGCAAACAAAAGAGGGGGTAGGGACTATAACCTCATCACCCGGCTCTATGACCGCACGCAAGGCTATATCTATTGCCTCACTGCCGCCGACCGTAACGATGACCTCTGATGTTGGATCATACGAGATGTTAAAGCGACGTGTCATATAGTTATTGATCTCGGAACGCAACTCCATAAGACCTGCATTTGCTGTATAGTAGGTTTTGCCCTTTTCAAGACTCTGAATACCTGCCTCACGTATATGCCACGGAGTCTGAAAGTCGGGCTCACCGACAGTAAGACCCACAACGTCGTTCATAGTGCTCATCAGGTCAAAAAATTTACGTATCCCCGATTTAGGGGTATCAACTACTGTCTTTGACAGTACTTTACTGTAATCGATCATATATTACCTCTCTCATCAATCTCGGACGCTTCGTAGAGCACGCCCTTGTCCTTGTACTTGTGAAGAACAAAGTGAGTGGCAGTGGCTATAACGCCGTCGATCGTAGCAAGCTTTTGGGAAACGAAGAGGGCAACCTCCTTCATGGTTTTTCCCTCAATAAGCACCGAAAGATCATATCCTCCTGCCATAAGCTGAACGGACTGTACCTCAGGGTAGTTGTATATTTTTTCCGCAACGCGGTCAAAGCCCGAATCTCTCTGAGGAGTCAGCTTTACCTCGATCATCGCCGAGACGGACTCGCGAT
>CAZSSE010000245.1:0-2148 GCA_964609165.1 uncultured Lachnospiraceae bacterium | reverse complement strand
GACTGCGACAGATTTATGGAGATCTGGAACAACGTTTTCTCGCAGTTCAACAACGATGGTAACGGCAACTATACAGAACTTGCTCAGAAAAACATCGATACCGGTATGGGACTTGAGCGTCTCGCTTGCGTAATGCAGGGCGTTGACAATATGTTCGAGGTTGACTCAATACGTAAGGTAATAGACACCGTATGCGCAATCTCCGGCAAAAACTACGGCGACAACGCTGATAACGATATTTCTATCCGTGTTATCACCGACCACTCCAGAAGCGCAATGTTTATGATTGCCGATGGCGTTATCCCCTCTAACGAGGGACGCGGTTACGTTCTTCGCAGAATTATTCGCCGCGCTTGCCGTCACGGTAAGCTTCTCGGAATAAACCATCCCTTCCTCGTTGAGACTGTAACAACATCTATCGAGGAAAGCAAGTGCGCTTATCCCGAGCTTGATGAAAAGAGAAATTATATCCTCAAGGTTATTTCTATGGAGGAGGACAGATTTGACGCCACTATCGACGCAGGTCTTTCGATCCTTTCCGATCTTATCCGCGGTGCGCTTGCGGAGCACGCTGACGTGATCTCGGGCGAGGAGGTATTCAAGCTCTACGATACCTTCGGATTTCCGATAGATCTTACACGTGAGATAGCTGCCGAAAGCAATCTCAATATTGATGAGGAGACCTTCTCATCTCTCATGCTTGCGCAGAAGAAGCGTGCAAGAGAAGCAAGAGCAAATATCGGAGGTTGGGACGAATCCTCAAAGTCGCTCCTTTCCGATCTTCCCAAAACCGAATTTACGGGATATACCGACTACAGAAGTACCGCTAAGGTTATCGCAATACTTACCGACGCAGGTGCCGTTAATTCTGTCAATGAGGGAGATTGCTCTATCATTCTTGACAGAACTCCCTTTTACGGTGAGGGCGGGGGTCAGGTAGGCGACGTAGGAACTATTTATTCCGCCTCATTTATGGCTAAGGTCTATGACACAAAGAAAACCGACGGCGTTTACGTTCACGTTTGTACCGTTGCCAATGGTACACTCTCTGTTGGAGATACCGTTACCGCGGATATTGAGGACGCCCGTCGAGATGCTATACGTCGAAATCACTCGGCAGCGCACTTGCTTCAGGCGGCTCTCCGCTCTGTTCTCGGATGCCACGTTGAGCAGGCAGGATCATTTGTCAACGAGGAGATCTGTAGATTTGACTTTACCCATTTTGCCGCTCTCACTCAAAACGAGCTCTCGGCTGTTGAGGCACTTGTTAATGCAAACATTCTCGTTGCCAACGAGATAGTTACTGTTGAAACCGACATCGAAACCGCAAAGAAGCACGGTGCTATGGCACTCTTTGGCGAAAAATACGGCAAGACTGTACGTATGGTCAAGATGGGTGATTTCTCTACCGAGCTTTGCGGCGGTACACACTGTGATAATACAGGAAAGATCGGTCTGTTTAAGATCATCTCCGAGAGTAGCGTTGCTGCCGGTGTTCGCCGTATCGAAGCGGTCACGGGATTTGGAGTCCTCAAGCTAATATCTGACAAGGATTCTCTTATCAATGAGACCGCATCCGAGCTTAAGGTTCCCAATCCAGCCGATCTTTCAAAGCGCGCAAGCCAACTTGTAGCAGATCTTCACAACGCTCGCAAGGAGATCGAAGCACTAAATACAAAGCTCGCATCATCCAAGCTCGGAGATATTCTCGCATCTGCCAAGCAGGTAGGCGCGCTGAAGCTCATCTCTGTCAAGCTCAGCGATATGCAGCTTGACGCAGCTCGCGCACTTGCTGACGGTATTAAAGCAAATCACACCGATACGGTAGCGGTTCTTGCTGTTGAAGCCGCCGGAAAGCTCAACTTTATCGCAGTTGCCGGCAAGGATGCCGTTGCCGCAGGAGCTCACGCAGGCAAGCTCGTAGGAGCAGTTGCTACAGCCACAGGCGGAAAGGGCGGCGGACGCCCTGACAGTGCTATGGCAGGCGGAAAGGATGCCTCCAAGATCGACGAGGCACTTGCTATTGCTGAATCAGCACTCGCATCTATGCTTAAATAAGACGAAGAAGGTTGCGGCATTTGCCGCGACCTTCTTTTTCATCAAAGACACAGAGGGGCTACCGCTTTGCGGTAGCCCCATTGTATTGAG
>CAZSSE010000244.1:0-2153 GCA_964609165.1 uncultured Lachnospiraceae bacterium | reverse complement strand
GTCAAGAGTACCTGCCTGAATTTTGTTTACCGCAGTGGTTGCGGTATCAGTGAACCACGCAAATGTGGTACCGACGAGCATTGTTACACACATAAGAAGTGCCAGTGTGCTTGCCAACAATGCTCTTTTGGTGATTTTGCTGTTTGTCATTGTTTTTTCCTCCTTAGTAATATTTTTGTTTTTTGTCAATGACAATATGTAATCACGGTTTTCCGTGTTTACGTCTGAGAATTGTTATCGGATACCTCCGACTGATTTTCTTTTTGTTCCTCTTGTTTCTTTTGCTCTTTTTCTTCCATTTCCTTTTTCATCGCCAAAAGCTCCTGCATCATTCGTTGGTTTTCGGCTCTGTCGGCTTCAATTTTATCCCTTTCGGCTTGTAATTCAGTTTGCTGTTCAGCCTTGTACCTTTTGAAAAGGCTGATGCAACGAACACCCTCAATTAAGATAAGAATTAAAAACGGAATAAGTATGCAAACTATATATCCGGGTGTTGTTTTAAGGAACTGAAAAAATTTGCCCACCTTCGGAATATTGGTCTGATATTTACCCAAAACAAACGGATATGTAACTACCGTTTCATCGTCGGTATCGGTCGTTGTTCCGTAGGTCACAAATCCGGGGTTGCCCTTGGCGTCGGTCGTAAGCTTTCGTATTTTATGTGTTACGGTCTCTCCGAAGTTTGATGTGTTTTGCGAGGTATAGGCTATAATATCTCCCTCCTTAAGTGTGGATGGATCAACCTCTTTTATAAGCACCAGATCCCCGGCATCAAAATCGGTTTTACTCATAGAGTCGGACAAAACGATGAATGCCTTGTAGCCAAACAAATTTCTGTCGGCTCGGTCAAAGGTTGAAACCGAAACAACGGTAAAAATCATCATACATACTGCAAGAACCACAAAAGTCCATGTTATAACATATCTTACAATTTTCAATGCTTTCATTTGCTCACTTCCTTAATCAAAAATCCTATTTGGGTTATTCTTGGTTTGTGTTGCATCGGCACGCATTGTAAAAGCCAAATCAAGATCCTGTGCATAATTTCCGCTATCCTCGGGATAATAAAACACAACCGTTAAGATCTTCCTTTCTTTGATCTGCAAAATATCATCGGCGGCAGCAATATTCTCTCGTGTCAGCTCATTGGCGGTTCCCGCATAAAGCGTTTTTTCTCCAACCCTTACGGTAACACGAAGCACATCGGCAAGACCGCCCGAAACGTTATCAAAATAAATTTTGTAGTAGACCGACTCGGTGCTGTTATTCTCTATAAAGAAATCCTTTGAAACCGCCATTCCCGGCTCAAATACAAATTCGTTTTCGTGAATGATCGGTTTTCCGTCATTCAGATTGATCTCAACCGAGCCTGTGTGAAACAGATTGTTCTCGATCGAAACAGTCGCCCAAACAAGAGCAAAGGTAGTAATGCAAAGGCAAACTGCGAGAACGATTATGGCGATTATTCCACCGGTCAATTTTTTCGCGGTACTGCTATTGGTCATTTTGCCTGTTCCTCCTCTTTTCCGCGGAATACAAGCAAAATAGTGCAGAGTATGGCAGAGGTTATCGCTATTACCGCAAACGAAACGACATTCGACGTACCTCGCATCTGCGGTGCTTTATCAAGATTGCCCGTTTCTTCTACCCACCACTTAAAATCGGTAACTAAGCCTTGGTTCTGATATTCGTTGCCGACAGATGTACCGAGGTAAGCGGTGATCTCATAATACAGCTCATCGGTTTTGCTGTCGGGCGAGGTCAGCTTATGCGTAACGCTTTGCGGCATATCCTTGATTGATCCGTCATACAGTGTTTCGTCCGTGGTAAGCAATTTGACCTTAACGTTCATAACCTCGGCTAATTTCTCATAACCGTTACGAACCTTAGCGTTAAAATGCACCGTTACTTTATCGTGGTAAGAAACCTGAACTCTGTAATATTTAACCTCACTGTCACCGGGGAACATATTGCCGACCGAAAAAGCGATATTATCCTGAGGCTGCTTATTATAAAGTGAAATAGCAGTTGCATAATTTTTATCCGAACCGTTTACGGTATCTGATGTATTTTCCGTCGGATTCGTAGCAAATGAGCTTTGCGTTTCATCCGGCAAGCCGGTTTCGCTGCTTTCCGTGTTATCGTTCTTTTCC
>CAZSSE010000243.1:0-2160 GCA_964609165.1 uncultured Lachnospiraceae bacterium | reverse complement strand
AAAAAGGATGAAGTTTTTTTGTAAAAACTATTTACAAATCATTTTGAGTGTGGTATAATAAACTTGTGTGTCGCTGACTCGGTTTGCGGATCAAAGTATTGCTTCGCAATTTTTCACCCGCCGCGAGCTTAGTTGTGCGATAAATACAAAAATATATTTTTGAAAGGTGAATACCAAAAATGTTGACAAGCGAAAAGCAGGCAATTATTGAACAGTACGCTACACATGAGGGCGACACAGGTTCTCCCGAGGTACAGATCGCGCTTCTTACCTACAGAATCAAGAACCTTACCGAGCACCTCAAGTCCAACCAAAAGGACCACCACAGCCGTCGCGGACTTCAGAAGATGGTCGGTCACAGAAGAAACCTTCTCGGCTACCTCCAGAAGACCGATATTGAGCGCTACCGTGCAATCGTAGAGAAGCTCGGACTTCGTAAGTAATCCAATAGTTGTCGGAGTGAAGAGTGGAACACCGTGTTTCGACTCCTCACTCCCTTACTCTTATTTTACCCCTTTTCATTTATTACTGTTAAAGATCTCGCATCGTATTAGCAGTTAATCATGCGCCCAATGTCGCGTATTCGACGTGTGATTAAGTGCTAAACCTTGTGAGATAATATCATATTTTATTTTTTAAGGAGGATATTATGTCCCAAATCAGCACACCTATGGAATTTAAAAATTACAAGACATTCCGCTATACCTTCGCAGGCAGACCTCTCGTTATCGAAACCGGTAAAATGGCAGGTCTTGCAAACGGTTCTGTTCTCATCCGCTACGGCGAAACAGTTCTTCTTTGCTGCGCTACCGCATCTGCAAAGCCCCGTGACGGAATCGACTTTCTTCCCCTCTCCGTTGACTACGACGAGAGAATGTATGCGGCAGGAAAGATCCCCGGAGGCTACCTCAAGAGAGAGGGTAAGCCCTCCGAGAAGGCAGTACTCACCTCGCGTGTTATCGACCGTCCTATCCGCCCCCTTTTCCCCAAGGATCTCCGCAACGACGTAGCTCTCACGCTTACCGTTATGTCGGTTGATCCCGATTGCTCGCCCGAGATCACAGCTATGATCGGTGCTTCTACTGCTCTCGCTATCTCTGATATTCCGTGGAACGGACCTATCGGAGGCGTGTTTATGGGTCTTGTTGACGGCAAGCTTATCGTCAACCCCAACGAGGAAGAGCAGAAGAAGAGCGATCTCCAGCTCACCGTTGCAGCTTCTATGAAGAAGGTCGTAATGATCGAGGCAGGCGCTAACGAGGTCGATGACGACACTATGTACGAGGCTATTATGATGGCGCATAAGGAGATCAAGGAGCTTCTCGGCTTCATCAATGCCATCGTTGACGAGATCGGTAAGCCCAAGTTCGATTACCCCTCCTGCGAGCTCGACCACGATATGTTCGACAAGGTATTCGCCTTCTGTGAAAAGGATATGATGGAAGCGCTCGACACCGACGACAAGAATGTACGTGACGAGAAGGTAGTTCCGATAATGGACGCTATCGTTGAAAAGTTCAGCGAGGAATATCCCGATATTGCAAATATTATGGACGAGCTTATCTACAAGATCCAGAAGAAGATAGTTCGCCGCTGGTTGCTCGTTGACAAGAAGCGTGTTGACGGCAGAAGAATGGATCAGATCAGACCTCTCGCAAGCGAGGTAGGAATTCTCCCCAGAACCCACGGCTCGGGACTCTTTACAAGAGGTCAGACTCAGGTTCTTACGGTTGCTACTCTCGGTATGCTTTCCGAGGCACAGATGCTTGACGGTATCGACAACGAGACCGAAAAGAGATATATGCACCACTACAATATGCCCGGCTTCTCTACAGGTGAGGCTAAATCCACCAGAAGTCCCGGTCGTCGTGAGATCGGACACGGTGCGCTCGCCGAGCGTTCGCTCGTTCCCGTTCTTCCCTCTCCCGAGGAATTCCCCTACGCTATCAGACTTGTTTCCGACGTTGTTTCCTCTAACGGTTCTACATCACAGGGCTCTGTATGCGGCTCTACACTTGCTCTTATGGACGCAGGCGTTCCGATCAAGGCTCCCGTTGCAGGTATCTCCTGCGGTCTTATTACAGCCGAGGACGGAAGTTGGGATACCATGATCGATATTCAGGGTCTTGAGGATTTCTACGGCGATATGGACTTTAAGGT
>CAZSSE010000242.1:0-2163 GCA_964609165.1 uncultured Lachnospiraceae bacterium | reverse complement strand
TCAAAAAACTATTGCAAAATGTCTTAAAATATATTATTATATATATATATTTATGTAGCAGAAGAACACGATAAAATATTTGGAGGACGTTAAAATGATTTTTGAACATGATGACAGCTGCGAGTGCGGCGTATCTATAAAGGTAGTTGGTGTTGGCGGCGGCGGAAACAATGCTGTTAACCGTATGATCTCCTCGAACGTTCGCGGAGTTGAGTTTATTTCGATAAATACCGACCGTCAGGCTCTAAAGAATTCTCTTGCGCCCAATCAGGTCGTTATAGGTGAAAAGATCACCAAGGGATTTGGCGCAGGTGCAAATCCAAGCATTGGCGCGAGAGCCGCAGAGGAGTCGCTCGACGAGATCAAGAATGCTCTTGCAGGCGCAGATATGGTATTCGTAACCGCCGGAATGGGCGGTGGAACAGGCACCGGCGCTGCCCCTGTGGTTGCCAAGATAGCGCATGAGATGGATGTGCTTACCGTCGGTATCGTTACTAAGCCCTTTGCATTTGAGGGGAAGAGAAGAATGGATCAGGCGGTTGAGGGTATTGAGGAGTTTTCACAGTACGTAGACTCTCTCGTGGTTATTCCCAACGAAAGACTTAAGCTTGTATCCGATAGCAGGATCACGCTCTTCAATGCGTTTTCCGAGGCCGACGACGTGCTTCGCCGCGGAGTGCAGAGCATTTCAGAGCTTATTAACGTAACAGGATTTATTAACCTTGATTTTGCCGACGTTACGGCTATTATGGCGCACTCGGGACTTGCACATATGGGTATCGGCAGCGCTACGGGTAAGGATAAGGCAGAGGTCGCGGCAAGAATGGCTATCTCAAGCCCGCTTCTTGAAACCTCTATCAAGGGCGCGACAGGCGTTATCATCAGCTTCTCGGTATCTCCCGATGTGGGACTTGAGGATATTGACCTTGCGTCGAGCATGGTGCGTAATGAGTGTAACCCCGATGCTAATATTATTTTCGGTGTTGCCTTCGACGAAGCTCTTGAGGACGAAATGAGAATTACTATCATCGCTACAGGCTTTACCCCCGAGTCTAACAAGGCAGCGGGAATTAAGGTTGCTACAGCTCCTGCGGCAGATAATGCCGTAAAGGAGGAGGCGTCCAAAAAGGCAACTGCTGAGGAAAAGGCAGAGATGCCCGTCAAGGAGGCTCCAAAGAAGACAAGCTCCGGAGAGTTTGACCTCGACGATCTCTTTGGAGACATATTCGGATAAGACATAGAGAGCAAGAGCACTTGACGCTCTTGTTCTTTATTTTATGAAAAATAAGTAAAAATTTTATAAAAGCTATTGCAAAATTGCAAAAAATATATTATCATATATATGAGAGAAAATTTCTGTTACGGAGGATGTATATATGAATTTTGAATACGGCGCAAATAGGGAATACGGAGTTGACATCAGGGTGGTTGGTGTCGGTGGCGGCGGAAGCAACGCGGTAAACCGAATGATCGCATCCGGACTTCAGGGTGTCGAATTTATCGCTATAAATACCGATAAGCAGGCACTTCGTAAGTCTACCGCTCCCACGCAGCTCGCCATAGGCGAGAAGATCACTAACGGCTTTGGCGCGGGATCTAACCCTGAGATTGGCAAGAGAGCGGCTGACGAGGCTTATAATGAGATTAAGAAGCTTCTTTCGGGCGCAGATATGGTGTTCTTGACCGCAGGTATGGGCGGCGGAACAGGTACCGGTGCGACACCTATCGTTGCCAAGGCGGCAAGAGAATTGGATATACTTACTGTTGGCGTTGTTACCACACCATTCGGATTTGAGGGTAAGAGAAGAATGGATCAGGCGGCAGAGGGAATTGCGGAGATAGGACAGTATGTCGACTCGCTCGTAGTTATCCCTAATGATAGACTTAAGCTGGTATCGGATGCGCGCATAACGCTTGCAAATGCCTTTTCTGAGGCGGATGACGTGCTTCGCCGCGGTGTGCAAAGTATTTCCGATCTTATCAATGTTCCCGGATTTATCAATATAGACTTCGCCGATGTAACGTCGGTGCTTGCAGATTCCGGCGTGGCTTATATGGGCATGGGCAGAGCCAACGGAAAGGATAAGGCACAGGAAGCGGCAAATATGGCTATTACAAGTCCGTTGCTTGAAACCTCTATCAAGGGCGCAAAGGGCGTTATAA
>CAZSSE010000241.1:0-2166 GCA_964609165.1 uncultured Lachnospiraceae bacterium | reverse complement strand
TTTATGGGAATAGCACCTGTCGTTGCAAGAGAGATAGCATACCGCGCAACGGGACACACCGACACACCCGTCGGCTATTGCTTTGCGGACGATCTTTGGCGTGAATTTTCAAGGCTTTGCGACACGATCAAAAGCGAGAGCTTCTCACCCTGTATGATACAAAACGGCGACGAAAGCATAGAATATTCTTTTATTCAGCTTTCACAATACGGCTCGTATGAAAAGAAGGATTTCGACAGCGCAGGAGCCCTGCTCGATGCTTATTTTGCAAGCAGGGACAACAAGCAAAGAGTACATCAGAGAGCCTCAGATATACTCCGACTTCTGACAAACGCCGAAGCGCGCATAAGGAAAAAGCTCGACATTCAGGCAACCGAGCTAAACGAATGTGATAAGGGTGACACCTACCGAAAGTACGGAGATCTTATCACCGCAAACCTTTATCGTCTGCCGCAAAAGGCGGCCTTTATTGAGGTTGAGGACTATGAATCGATGGATGAGAACGGCAACTGTCCATCACTTCGCATCGACCTTGACACACGTATATCGGTCTCGGCAAATGCACAGCGATTTTACAAAAAATACGCAAAATCCAAGACTGCGAGAGTGGAGCTTTCTCGTCAGATCGAGCTTGGAGAGCGCGAGCTTGAATACATTTACACTGTATTCGAGGCGCTCACGCACGCAGAATCGCCCGCAGATCTTGTTGAGATCCGAGACGAGCTTTATCGCTCGGGTTACGCCTCTAAGATGAAGAGCTACTCGGCGCACAAGCAAAAGGCGCCCGTTGTTATGCAATTTGAAACGCCTGACGGAATGAAGGTCCTCTGCGGCAAAAATAATATTCAGAACGAGTATATCACTCACCGCCTTGCCGAAAAGCACGATTATTGGTTTCACGCAAGACAGGCACCGGGATCGCATGTTTTGCTCGTAACAGAGGGGCGAGAGCCGACCGACCTCGATTTTACGAGTGCTGCCGAGATCGCCGCATTTTACTCCAAATCAGAGGGCGATAATATAGGCGTCGATTATCTGCTGGCAAAGCACGTAAAAAAGCCGGCAGGCTCAAAGCCGGGATTTGTGATATATCACACGAATTGGACTGCATACGTCAGCCCCAACGCAGAAAAGATCGCTTCTATGCGAAAAAAATAATTACATTATTATATATAGTATCGGAATATAATCTGAAGTCCTCTGACATTTTCTGTACGGAGGACTGATTTTTTGCCGATAAATGTAAAAAGTTGCATAAAATCAGTTTATCACGTTAAAGCAAGCGAATATTTTGAAGGAAAATCTCATTATAATTCGCTTTTATGTCGAAAAAAGTATGGACATTTAAAAAAATATGTGTTATAATACATCTGTATGAAAATTCTCTCAAAGGTGGTTTGCAATGCTCGATCTTCAAAAAGCAAGTATGTTGAAAAGAATAGCCGCTTTCATTCTCGATTTCATATTGCTCGCTATCGTCATCGTCGGCTTCGCTTTTTTACTGTCGGCAGTAACGGGATATGATTCCTATAGCCAACAGCTCGACGCAGCATACGCAAAATACGAGGAAGAGTACGGCGTATCCTTTGATATGAGCTACGAGGATTATGAAGCTCTCTCCGAAGCGGATAAACAAAATTACGACAACGCAACGACCGCGCTCAACAGTGATGCAAATGCCCGCCATGCCTACGATATGGTAGTAAATCTCACGTTGGTCGTAACAAGCATCAGCATCCTTCTCGGATACGTGCTTCTTGAGTTTATCGTCCCGCTGCTCTTTAAAAACGGACAAACCGTCGGCAAAAAGATCTTCGGCATCGCTCTTATGCGAAACGACGGAGTAAAGATAAGCACCGTAATGCTGTTCGTCCGCACCATTCTCGGTAAATACACGATAGAAACAATGGTGCCCGCGCTCATTGCGATAATGGTATTCTTCGGCGGTGCCGGAATAATCGGACTTGTGGTTCTCGCGCTTATCGCCATTCTTCAGCTCGTGCTTCTGTGTGTAACAAAAACACGCTCGGTAATACACGATCTGCTCGCCTATACGGTAGCAGTCGATATACACAGCCAGATGATATTTGATTCTGCCGAGGATCTGCTCGAATACAAAAAGAGTTTGCACGAAGACATCGTTGCTGACAGCGATTACAAATAAGC
>CAZSSE010000240.1:0-2193 GCA_964609165.1 uncultured Lachnospiraceae bacterium | reverse complement strand
ATCGCTACCACTGGATTTTGAGTCCAGCACGTCTGCCAATTCCATCACACCGGCATATTTACCACAAGCGATATTATATCACAAAGCAGAGGTAAAAGTCAATAGTTTTTTTGAATTTTTTTGTTTTATCGCTCATGTTTCGGGAATTTTACAATCCTTCAAGCTGCCGCAATATATCAATGACAGATCCTCTAAGATCGTAAAATCGTCGGGCATCATCAAATATGGATCTTTTGGGAGCTTGCAAGCACCCGAATAGTGAAGCATAAATGCCACGAATTGCGAGCACGTAAACTTATTCATACGTTTTATAGGAAGTCCGAGCGGCATTCCGTAAGCACCAATAAAGCTGTATGTGGCTTCTTTTCGATGATTTATGAAGTATTTTATGAGCTTTTTTGCTTTTTCATAGCTTTCATCACTTACTTCGATTTCATAAAGCGCGCAGGGTGTATTCGGATATCTTGCAAAGACCTTTGTGTGTATATTCTCAGAGAGAAATCCTGAAAATATCGGAAGATTTATATGGCGGCGCGCATAGCTGTAAAAATGATCGGTTCTCGGGTAAAGTGAGAATGATGCGTGTGAGTAGCGAGCACCTGTAACCTTGCGTATGATCCGCGCAGGAACCGTGTCGGTGCGCGAGAGCAGAATATAGAATTTTTTCACGTGTAGCCTTTTCCCTTCAAGCATTTTTCTGACATAACTATATTATCACAAAAAACGCAGAATGTCAATAATTTAAAGACAATATCAGATATATTATTAGGTTCGGTAATGATTTTTAAGCGGCTCTATTGACAAGCTGTAACCAAAATGTTATAATGAATTAGCTTCATAAAAAAGGAGATTGAATATGTACACTAAGCACAAATGGATTTCCGATACACATTATAACTTCGGGTATGTGAAATATTTGCCCACAAATATTGATAAAAACGAAAAGTACCCATTGGTCATATTTTTGCACGGAGCGGGTGAGCGCGGAGATGATCTCGATCTTGCTATGTGCCACGGATATATGAAATACGTTCGTGAAGAGGGCAGGCAATATCCTTTTATATTTATCGGACCGCAATGCCCGAAGGATAAGTATTGGGGATGCTATACCGAGTCGTTGCTGGCGTTTATTGACGATATGTGCAATAGCTTGCCGGTAGATAAGAACAGAATATATCTCACAGGTTTAAGTATGGGCGGCACGGGTACATGGATGCTTGCTATGGCAGATCCCGAGCGCTTTGCCGCTATCGCGCCTGTCTGCGGAAGCGGTATATATTGGCACGGAACCGTGCTTGCAAATATGCCTATATTTATGTATCACGGTGATTGCGACGACATTGTGCCTTTATACGAAAGTGCGAATATGCTTCGCTCGGTCAATAAGCACGGAAATAAGAATGCACGTCTTAAGGTGTGCTATGGTGTAGGACATAATGCGTGGGATTACGCATATACCGACGATGAGCTTCTCGATTGGTTGCTCGCACAGAATAAACAGAGTAAATAATATTGCAAAATAAATATCAGCAGTTCAAATTGAACTGCTGATATTTATTTACATGAACCTGCGCCATTTCCAACGGAGCAGAGTTAATATGATAATATATACGGTACAGGTAAATGAAACGCCGGCAAAATATCCTAATGCTTGTTGAGCGGGAGAGAGGGGAAACAAGCGAGAGAGCGAAGAAACCGATATGAAAAGCTCCACAACAATATCTATAAGCTGATTGTGTATCACTGTGTAATTGACTATCCATAGTATAAGATTGAATGCGGACACAGAAAAAACAAACAAAAGTGTGAGTGACTCTTTCTTTATTACCTTCGGAATATCTTTTATAAGACCTCCGTATATCTCGGGATAGTCCTCCCAGACCTTACCCTCGCCGTTGGTGCGATAAATGTGCAAAAGGTATACGAGTATTATGGCAAAAGCAACTGAAGATACGATTGCCAAAAATATCGCTGCGACATTCACGGCGGCAGCGGAATTTAAAGCAACTATAACATTTATAAGCAGAGCTGCGATAAGATTAACCACGGATGCAAGTATCGATGCAATCAGTATCTTTGTTATCATGCTTTTGATCCGCATTTTTTGTAGCTCCTAAAGATCAAGAATTTTCCTGCTTCTTCTTGAGAACGGATACCTCATTGCGCTTGTACGATTTTAGAGGTGTATCGGGC
>CAZSSE010000239.1:0-2224 GCA_964609165.1 uncultured Lachnospiraceae bacterium | reverse complement strand
GGATGGAAGCGAAGACCACCCTTGTAAGGACCGATAGCACTGTTAAACTGAATACGGAAGCCGCGGTTTACCTGAACGTTACCGTTATCGTCAACCCACGGAACTCTGAACTTGATAATTCTCTCGGGCTCTACCATTCTCTCGATAACGCCTGCCTTTACAAGGTCAGGACGCGCTTCGATAACAGGCTCGATAGATTCAAGAACCTCCTTAACAGTCTGATGAAATTCGGGCTCATTGGGATTTCTCTTTACAACTCTTTCCATGAGCTCATTGAGATACTGATTTTTAAAACTCATTTTAAAAACACCTTCCTATGAAAAAATTATCAAAAATCTCAAAAATGCAAGATTTAATTTTCGAAATTTCAAATATCGGTCTAATTATACCACACAATATGCCGTTTGTCAATAAAATTCTTTAAAAAAATAACTTTTAAAAAACTTTTTGTTGCATTTTTCAATATGCTCAATACAAAAGATACTGTGTAGCAGATAATAATATTACACAGAAATACCTGCCCCTACATCAAAAGGCATCCCGCAAGCCAATGCAGCAGGATGCCTTTTTTGTTGTGTAGATATTTAATCAATTCAGATAGCGTATGCTCTGTAAATGCCCACGGTCGCATTAAGCTTCGCAACAGTATCGGCAGCGTCTCCGTTAACATCAACGATAGTATAAGCGTTCTCGCCCTTAGACTTACTTGCAACAGACGCAACACCCGTAGCGGCAACAGTAATAGCCGCAAGCATATCATCGCCCGCCTTATGAAGCACGCAAATTCTTGTATCGGTGCTTCTGGGCATAGAAACGTTCGGGAAGTTTACGCTGTTCTTGATGTTGCCGTTACGCAGAAAATCATCAAGCTGAAGAGCTGCCATAACCGCGCAGTTGTCCTCGGACTCAGCAGTAGAAGCTCCGAGGTGAGGAATAGCAACTATTCCCTTCACTCCGACAGTCTCCTCTGTCGGGAAATCGGTAACATAAGAGGCAACCTTTCCGCTCTCAAGCGCAGCCTTGATGTCTGCGGAATTAACAAGATCCGCACGCGCAAGATTGATTATGCGAACGCCATTCTTCATATTCGCAAGAGTTGTCTCGCAGATCATTCCCTTTGTATCCTTTGTTGCGGGAACATGGAGAGTCACATAATCTGCAACAGCGAATACCTCATCAAAGGTAGCAGCCTTCTGCACTTGGGGATCAAGCTTCCAAGCTGCATCAACGCTCATAAAGGGATCGCATCCCACGACATTCATTCCAAGGTCGATTGCAGCGTTCGCAACAAGTGCGCCAATAGCACCAAGACCGATGACTCCGAGGGTCTTACCCTTGACCTCAACTCCAGCAAACTTCGACTTACCTGCCTCAACAGCCTTAGCCACCCCCTCTGCGCCCGCAAGCGTATCTGCCCAACGGATAGCACCCGCAATATCGCGCGATGCAAGCATAAGAGCGCAAACAGCAAGCTCCTTAACTCCGTTTGCGTTAGCTCCGGGCGTGTTGAATACAACTATACCCTCGGTAGCGCAACGGTCAACGGGAATATTATTAACTCCTGCGCCCGCTCTCGCAATAGCCTTGAGTGCAGGATCAAAGGTCATATCGTGCATAGCGGCGGAGCGCACCATTATAGCGTCTGCCTTTGCCATATCTGCCGCATCGGTAGATACGGTGTACTCGTTCTTATCAAGCAGATCTGTACCGCAAGCGGCAATCTTGTTCAAACAAAATATATTTTTCATATCATTTTCCTCTTGTGTGATTACGCCTTGGGATTTTCCTGTGCGAATTTCTTCATAAATGCAACAAGTGCCTCAACGCCCTCGTAAGGCATAGCATTATAGATAGAGGCTCTCATACCGCCAACAGAACGATGTCCCTTAAGGTTCTTAAGACCTGCCTTACCTGCCTCACTTGCAAACTTCTTATCAAGATCGGCGTCACCTGTTACGAAGGTAACGTTCATCATAGAGCGGCTCTCTTTCTTAACGGGAGCAACATAGTAATCCTGAGAATCAAGATAATCGTAAAGAAGCGCTGCTTTCTTCTCGTTTCTATTTTTCATCTCCTCAAGTCCGCCGATAGACAGGATCCACTCGTAAACGAGCTTAGCCATATAAATGGTATAGCAAGGAGGAGTATTGTACATAGAATCGTTCTCTGCCATAGTCTTCCACTCGAGCATCGTGGGCATCTTTTCTTCTGCATAGTCAAGAAG
>CAZSSE010000238.1:0-2252 GCA_964609165.1 uncultured Lachnospiraceae bacterium | reverse complement strand
GATAGCAACAGTAATAACGCTTATTATAGTCTCGGTGATAGTTATTTTTGCGCTGATAATAAGCTTTGCAGGAGAAATTGAAGTGGATTGCGACGAGTCCGCTTTTACAGTTGAGGCGACATTTTGCGGAGATCTTACGGTAAAATATGATGATATAGAGAGCGTAGAATACCGCGATAATGACGATCCCGGACAGAGAGTTGCGGGATTTGGGAGTGCAAGGCTTCTTGTGGGACATTTTAAAAACGAGGAGTTTGGAAGCTATACACGCTATAGCTATACCGGGTGCGATGCCTGTATCGTGCTCATAACGGATGGCAGAATTATAGTTATAAGCGGAAAGAATGCTGCCGACACTAAGAATATATACGAGGAAATTCTCGAAAATATGGCAGAATAGGGTATAATATTCTGTTCCGCCATAGATCACATTTTATCAAAGAGTAAAAATCAACCGTCCCGAGCATCGCTCGGGACGGTTGATTTTTGTGATTGCGGGTATTTTCACGGATCTTACATCAAATTGAGAATATATTACAATATTGCATACGTTTGGTGTTAATCAATCGCTTTTAAGGAAAACTATCTTGACAAAAAAATAAAAACAGTGTATAATATGATTTGATATAATTGGTGATATTTTGACTTGATGCTACAAATAATACTAATCATACTTGTTGAGAGCTGAAACGGTTGCTTGATTTTACTGTACGATACGAAATTTATTGTTTGGCAGATGATCTTTTAGTAATGGATAGGCTGTATATATGAGGTGGAATATGAAAAAAATTTTGTTTTATCTTAATACAATCGGACATGGCGGAGCAGAGCGAGTGATGTCAAATCTTTCTGCCCATTTCTCTCAGAAATACGAGTGTATATTTGTTACTTCTATGGAAATTTCAAACGAATATGTTTTGAACAGCGAAGTAAAACGAATTAATCTGGCGGATACAGAAATTAGCGGCTTTATTAAGAAGAATTGTTATCTTACGCGCAAATTAAGGAATGTTATAAAAAAAGAAAAGCCGGATATAGTAATTTCCTTTATGGCAGAACCAAATTTTCGTGCATTGGTAGCGTGTGCCGGGCTAAAAACAAAAAATTTGATCTCTGTCAGAAATGATCCGGATAAGGAATATCCATCGTTTGTATACCGTAATTTGGCGAAAATATTATATCGTTTTTCTGATGGAGTTGTATTCCAGACTGAACAGGCGAAGGTGTGGTTTCCGAAAAGCGTTCAAAAAAGATCAAGAATTATTCTGAACCAGGTGAATGCATCTTTTTACTCGCAGAATTACGAAGGTGATCACCATAATATAGTAACATTGGGAAGATTGATGCCGCAAAAAAATCACAAGCTGCTTATAAAAGCCTTTTCTGATATTGCAGATCAAGTTGATGATAATCTTATTATTTACGGAGAGGGAGATCAACGCTCCGAATTGCAAGCATTAATTGATGAATTGGGCTTAAATGAACGTATTTCGTTGCCTGGAGTTATCAATAATGTGGCTGAAGCGACAAGGGATGCGAAAGTCTTTGTTTTATCCTCTGATTACGAGGGGATGCCGAATGCATTGATGGAGGCGTTAGCACTCGGAATACCGTGTATTTCTACCGACTGTCCTTGCGGAGGACCGCGGGCATTGATAAACGACGGCGAAAATGGAATTTTGATACCCGTTGGCGATGCAGCGGCACTTTCAGATGCTTTGAAAAAAATTTTGGAAGATGCTGATTATGCAAGCAAACTCAGCAAATGTGCTAAAGTGAGAGCGCAAGAATTTTCGCCCGAGCGAATTTTTGCTTGTTGGGAGGATTATATGCTTTTGACCGTGGGTGAAATACAAAATCAGAGGAGAAATTAATAATGAAGGTTCTTTATTATATACACTCATTATGTATTGGCGGAGCCGAAACCATAGTAGTTAACTATTTGTTGAAGCTCAAAGAGGAAGGCGTTGACGTTGCCTTGGTTCAAAATTCCAGAGGAAATTCTTTCTTAGATGAGCGCTTAGACGAGGCAGGAATACATTCCTTTGTTTTGTTGCCTTATTTTAATGAAGGTATCATAGGAGCTTTTCAACGTAGATTATATTTGCTTTTAGGTGGAGCCAAAAATAGTTGGAAAAAAATAATAAATGAATTTGACCCTGATATTATTCATTGTCATACTGCCGCAAATCTTTTGAAATACGTTGACTTTCCGGCTTCCAAAATGGTATGCACGATCCATAGCGACGTAG
>CAZSSE010000237.1:0-2272 GCA_964609165.1 uncultured Lachnospiraceae bacterium | reverse complement strand
ATATATGACCCTCTATTACCACATCCTGATGCTTGGCGGTGCCGCACTTAGTACATGTTGCCTCCTGCTCACCTGCGATACCGAGACATTTTGGCTCCTTTACGGTTATCCAAGCACCAAAGGCGTGATCGCATAGCTCCGCCTCTTTTTCCGTGTCGTCGGCGTCGTCCGACCTTTCGTCGGTATCATTATCCGTACTGTCATCGGTATTACCGCCATTTGAATTTTGAGCTTCATCCTCTGCACCCGAATCATTATTATTGATTAGATTTTCCGCATCGGTCTGCTTTTCGGTAGCCTCCGCCCCATCTTTGTCAAGAGCACCTGTCATAATTTTTCCGTTATTTTCAGTGTTATCAGTATTATTTTGAAGATCGCCGCCATGCTCGCCTGACTTAATCGTCTCTGCGCATGAGCAAAGGCACATAACACTAATCAAGATCAGCGCGATCAAACGAATATGTAAATAACGTTTTTCCATAATACAACCTCCCCATAACAGCACAACTTTTTACATTGTACCATTTTAATTGCATATTGTCAAGAACAACTTGCGCAGTATTTATGCAACAAACGCCTGAACAGAAATATTTTTAAAAATCCTATTGCAAATAAAGCGAAAAAGTAATATAATATTCTAAAGAAAATGCGAGGACAGCACATGATCGAAAATAGCAGAAAAAGGATAAACATTATATTGCATGAGCCCGAAATACCGCAGAACACGGGAAACATCGCCCGTACCTGTGCGGCTACGGGTGCGGCTTTGCACATAATAAAGCCGATGGGATTTACTGTAGACGACAAAAAACTCAAGCGCGCAGGGCTTGACTATTGGGACAAGCTCGATATTACGTACTACGAAAATTACTCGGACTTTTGCGAGAAGCATCCCGAGGCAAGCGGTAACACTTTTTTCTTTACGACAAAGGCTCCGCAAAGCTACGTGGAGGTAGAGCCGTACCCGGATAACGTATTTATTATGTTCGGCAAGGAGACGCAAGGTCTTCCCGAAGAGCTGCTTTACGATAACCGTGAGTTTTGCGTGCGTATTCCGATGAGAGACACTCTGCGCTCTCTCAATCTTTCAAACTCGGTGGCGATTGCCGTGTACGAAATACTCAGGCAATGGAGCTTTAAGGGGCTTCGCGAGGACGGAAAGCTTACAAGCAGAGATTGGTAAATTTGATTTTTTAAGGAGGACACAAATGGAAAAGGCACTCGTTGCTATGAGCGGCGGAGTTGACAGTACTGTAGCTTCGCTCCTTCTAAAGCAAAAGGGCTATGATATTATGGGAATAACTATGCGCCTTTGGGCTGACGGAGAGACCATTCCGGATACTTTTGAGTGCGCTCCCGATGAAAATGCAATTCAAGCGAAAAAGACAGCAGAGCTTCTTTGCTTTCCGCATATAACAACTGCACTCGGCAAGTCATTCAGGCGTGAGGTCATCGACCGTTTTATTTGCGATTACAAGAACGGTAAAACTCCCAATCCCTGCGTAGAATGTAATCGAACGCTCAAATTCGGAGCTCTGTTTGATATAGCCGATAAATTGGATATTCCATATCTTGCCACGGGACACTACGCGAGAATAGAATGTGATGCAGACGGTGAATATCGTCTCAAAAAGGCTCTTGACGCAAAAAAGGATCAATCATATTTTCTTTGGTCGATCACTCGTGAGCGTTTGCCGTTTATACTTTTTCCTCTCGGATATTACACAAAGCCCCGGATACGTCAGATCGCCGCAGAGCACGGCTTTTGCAATGCGTCGCGATCTGACAGTCAGGATATTTGCTTTATTCCCGACGGAGATTATGTTTCGTTTATCGAGAAATACTCTGATCGGGGCTCGGGCTTTCAAAAAGGAAATTTTATAGATCCCCTCGGTAATATTATAGGCGAGCACAACGGAATCGTGCGTTACACTATCGGTCAGCGCAAGGGGCTTGGCATCGCGCTTGGCAGACCCGCTTTTGTCGGAGAAAAGAACTGCGCCGATAACACTGTTCTTCTCTGCTCCGACCGAGAGCTTTATAAAAATAAGCTTTGCGCAACGCGCATCAATCTTCTTACGAAGGATACGCTTGAGCATCCGACGCGCGTAGAAGCAAAAATACGCTATAGACATACCCCGGCTCCCGCAACTGTCGTGCGCACAGACGATGACCGTGTTTCGCTCCTATTCGACGAGCCTCAGCGTGCAATAGCTTCGGGACAATCTCTCGTCCTCTATGACGGTGACACAGTATTAGGCGGCGGGATCAT
>CAZSSE010000236.1:0-2278 GCA_964609165.1 uncultured Lachnospiraceae bacterium | reverse complement strand
TTGGTTGCTATTTCTCTTTTTATTTGTCACCTATCAATTGTATCATAACATTTTGAAAACTTTTTATATAAAATATCTAACAAATTTTCACTTCAAAAAATGGTCATTTTAACGAAAAAAGCGTCGAGACGTGCGCTCAACGCTTTTTTGAATTATAATTTACTTTGTGCTGAATCTGTACTCGGTGGTATAGTCGTATATCTCACCGGGCTTAAGCACACAATTTGTAAAATGAGGCTTGTTTATGCTATCGGGCATAAACTGAGTTTCAAGGCAGAAAAGTATCTGCGGAGTTTGGACATATCCGCCTTTGAAGGGATAATCTGCGTTATTTATAAAGTTCCCGCTGTAGAACTGTACGCATGGAGAGTTTGTGTAAAGCTCGAGCACACGTCCCGTCAGCTCATCGTAAGCTTCGCCTCGCTTTGCAGGCTCTGCCAACGCTCCGCCGACAAAATTGAAGCAATGGTCATATCCTCCTGCGATAATAAGATCCTTATCATCAGCTCCTATATCCCTGCCGATCTCCTTGGCAACTCTGAAATCAAACGGCGTTCCCTCTACGCTGCGAAGCTCGCCTGTGGGTATAAGCGTCTCGCCGATTGGGAGGTACGTATCGGCATCAAGCTGAAGCTTGATTGGATAAATGCTTCCTGCCGCATATCCGCGAAGATTGAAATACGCATGATTGGTAAGATTTACTATCGTTGTTTTATCGGTAGTAGCCTTATAATTGAGCTTCCATCCGTTATCATTTGTAAGCGTATAGGTCACGGTGAGATCAAGATTTCCGGGAAAGCCCTCGTCGCCGTCCGGAGAAACAGTATGAAGTACGAGCGCAGGCTCGTCCGCATCGATCACGGTTACGTCAAATACCTTCTGATTAAAGCCCTTATTGCCGCCGTGAAGAAGATTGCCGTTTGCTTCGGTATGGTAAAGCTCATAGTCCTTACCCTCAAGCGTAAATTTAGCCTGATCTATTCTGTTGCCAAAGCGTCCGATGAGCGCCCCCTGATAGCCGTCGGCTCCAACGTAGGACTCAAGGCAGTCATAACCTCCGATAATGTCTGTAAAGCAGCCATTTCTGTCGGGAGTCCAAAGCTCCGTTACGACACCGCCGTAATTGAGAACCTTGATAGTCATTCCGTTTTTATTTACAAGGGTGTATCTGTACACCTCTCTGCCGTCGGACAGGCGTCCGTAAAATTCCTTGGTAATGCTCATTATTCAAATCTCCTTGTGGCTCAGGATTCGTATCCATTGGGATTTTTGATCTGCCAATTATAAGAGTCGCGGCACATATCCTCTATATTATTCTCTGCTCTCCAACCAAGCACGTTATATGCCTTTGAGGGATTTGCATAGCACTCGTCTATATCTCCGGGGCGGCGAGCGGTTATCTTATAATTGATGGTGATACCCGTAGCCTTCTCGTAAGCCTTTACAATATCGAGAACAGAATATCCGACGCCGGTGCCTACGTTAAAGTGTTCAACGCCTGTCACCTTTTCTGCTCTTTCTATTGCCTTAAGGTGTGCCTTTGCAAGGTCAACCACGTGAATATAGTCACGAACGCCGGTGCCGTCGTGTGTCTTATAGTCATTTCCAAATACGGAAAGGCACTCTCTTCTTCCGGATGCTACCTGTGTGATGTAAGGAAGAAGATTGTTCGGTATGCCCTGAGGATCCTCTCCTATAAGTCCGCTCTTGTGAGCACCGATGGGATTGAAATAACGAAGGATAGAAATGCTCCATTCGTTGTCAGCTGCGTGCAGATCCTTAAGTATTCTCTCTATCATAAGCTTTGTCTCGCCGTAGGGATTGGTCGTAGAGAGAGGAAAATCCTCGGTTATCGGAACGCTCGCTGGATTGCCGTAAACGGTAGCCGATGAGCTGAAAACTATTCTCTTCGCGCCATGCTTCTGCATAATGTCGCAAAGATTAAGCGTTCCGGTTATGTTATTGTGATAATAGAGCAAGGGCTTAGAGCAGGATTCACCTACTGCCTTAAGTCCTGCAAAGTGAATACAGCTATCAATATCGTTTTCCTCAAACACCTTATTGAGCGCATCGTAATCGAGAAGATCCACCTCGTAAAACTTAAAATCCTTGCCTGTGATCTTTTTTACTCTGTTAAGAGATTCGGGCTTACTGTTAACAAAATTGTCGACAACAACAAGCTCTCTGCCCGCCTCGAGAAGCTCTACCATTGTGTGAGAGCCGATATATCCTGCTCCGCCTGTAATTAAAATTGCCATTTTTATACCCCTTATTATTT
>CAZSSE010000235.1:0-2282 GCA_964609165.1 uncultured Lachnospiraceae bacterium | reverse complement strand
CGTTAAAACGTATTGACAAGCATCGAAAAGTGTGATATAATTATAATAGGTTGAAATTTAATATCTACCTTCGCGGGGAGTGCAGGGAGCGGTGCTGCATTTTTCGGCGGAGGTTATATTGCCATGCTTGAATAATGCGTAACCGAATTTTAAAAATATTTCAGAACAGGAGTTTTTATGCCCAAAAAGGAAAAAGGCAAGCTGCGTATAATTCCGCTGGGAGGTCTTAATGAAATCGGAAAGAACCTCACAGTGCTTGAATACGCAGACGACATCATTATTATTGACTGCGGTCTCGGCTTCCCCGACGAGGATATGCCCGGGATAGATTTGGTGATACCCGACGTCAGCTATCTTGAGGCGAACAGAGACAAAATAAGAGGAATGGTCCTAACTCACGGACACGAGGACCATATCGGTGCGATACCGTATATTTTGCGCCAAATAAATCCGCCGATATACGGAACGAGGCTTACGCTCGGAATAATCAATAACAAGCTTGAGGAGCACATCCTGCGCGAGGAGCCTAAGCTTAACTGCGTGCGTGCGGGACAGTCGGTTAGGCTTGTGGAATTTGCGGTCGAATTTATTCACGTAAACCATTCGATAGCGGACGCCTGCTGCTTGGCTATCACGACGCCTCTCGGCGTAATAGTACATTCGGGAGATTTTAAACTTGACGTTACGCCGATCGACGGCGATATGATGAATATAACCCGCCTCGGAGAGATTGGCAAGAAGGGTGTTCTGCTTTTGATGTGCGAATCGACTAACGCCGAGCGCCAAGGCTTTACGCCGTCGGAAAAAAAGGTGGGAAGGTCGCTTGAATACATCTTCACCTCAAATACGGATAAGCGAATAGTCATAGCTACGTTTTCGTCTAACGTGCACCGCGTACAGCAGATAATAAACGTGAGTGCAAAGCACAAGCGAAAGGTCGCTATAACGGGGCGAAGCATGCTGAATATCGTTGGAGCTGCCGTGGAGCTTGGCTATATGACCGTGCCCGACGGAGTTTTGATAGATATTAACGAGATAAAGCGTTATAAGCCGGAGGAGCTGACGCTCGTTACGACGGGGAGTCAGGGAGAACCGATGTCGGCTTTGTACAGAATGGCGTTTGGCGAGCATTCGCAGGTGACGCTCGGGCGCAACGACCTTGTGGTGCTTTCGTCAAGTGCTATCCCGGGGAACGAAAAGCTTGTAGGACGCATAATAAACGAGCTTTCCAAGAACGGGGTGAGCGTGTTGCACGACGCTGTTGTCGAGGTTCACGTATCGGGGCACGCTTGCCAAGAGGAGCTTAAGCTTATGCAGGCACTGACGCGCCCAAAATACTTTATGCCCGTACACGGGGAGTACCGCCATCTTGCCGCCAACAGAGAGCTTGCGCTCGATATGGGAATGGAGAGCAAAAATATATTTATATCGGATATAGGAAAGGTGCTTGAGATAGACGCAAAGGGAGCGCGCTTCGCGGGGACAGTACCCGCGGGCAAGATACTTGTGGACGGCTACGGTGTCGGAGACGTCGGCAATATCGTTCTGCGCGACCGCAGACATCTTGCTCAGGACGGCTTGATAGTCGTTGTCGCCTCGGTCGATACCGACGACGGACTGTTGCTTTCGGGACCTGACGTTGTATCTCGCGGTTTTGTGTACGTTAGAGAATCCGAGGAGCTTATGGAGGAGGTCAGAGCGATAGCGACCGAGGCTATCAACCGTTGCTTAAAGGACGGTTGCCCGATAGACCGTATGTACCTTAAAAACTGCGTTAAGGACGACCTTTCTAAGTACCTTTACGCAAAGACTAAGCGTAAGCCGATGGTTCTTCCAATCATTATGAATGTTTAATTTCCATAAAAATCGGCTTTAATTTTCATATATTTAAACAAAAAACACATTTTTTGACTAAATTCATTGTTTGTTCATTGCCTATTCAATATTTTATCACGCAATAATTGTATAATATTCAGTGACGTAGCTATGAGTAAGTCAAGCACATAAAAAGAAAACGAGGTAAACTCAAATGGGAAAGTCTAACAGAATAAGAAACGAGCGCGCGAGCGCTGTATTGACGGGCGTAAAAAGCCCAAAAAAGAAAAACGGCTTGCCTTCGTGGGCGCTTAATCTTATTACCATTGCGGTGGCGGCAATAATCTTTATTTCGGTGGCTTTGAGCCTTCTTTCGGCAAACGGTGTGTTCACACGTATGCAGACCGCTATGAAAACCGAGAATTTCACGGTCAACGCAAACATGATGAAGTATTATTACCAAACGC
>CAZSSE010000234.1:0-2293 GCA_964609165.1 uncultured Lachnospiraceae bacterium | reverse complement strand
GGATTATATTGTCGTCCTCAAAGCAACGAACAACGTGAAGGATCGCGTCTACCTCACGGATGTGAGATAGAAATTTGTTTCCAAGACCCTCGCCGCGCGATGCGCCCTTTACAAGACCTGCGATGTCAACAAATTCGATGACAGCAGGGGTATATTTTTCGGGATTGTGCATTTTTGCGAGATAGTCGAGCCGTGAGTCGGGCACTGCAACAACGCCCACGTTAGGCTCGATCGTGCAGAACGGGTAGTTTGCAGACTCTGCTCCCGCATTTGTGAGCGCGTTAAAAAGCGTGCTCTTTCCTACGTTAGGAAGTCCTACGATACCAAGCTTCATATTTATATATTCTCCTTTAATTTTTCTTCATTTACAGCAGCACGTTATTCGATGATCTAATATTCTTACTGCTTAAAATTCTCATTTTACCATTATTATCATTATATCACAAGAAAGGAGATTTTTCAACAGATGAGCGGTAAATTTATTCCCGAATAATAAAGAAAGCAAAGAAAAACTATAGAAAGGCTATTAGCTTTTCCTGCGCTTGTCCGCAACGACGTTACAGATATGCATTGCAACGGGAAACAGAATGGCGCCCACGGCAAATACTATCCATGAGATATGCCACTGATACGTAAGAAAACTCCAGGTCAGATATATAGCAGTTATCACTCCCCAATAGGCAACCCCAACCGTTTCACGAAGTCCGCTTCTTATTTTCTCCTGCACTGTATATTCGCCCTCTCGAAGAAGCTTTTGCATGCTTGCGTTTTGCACACCTACCGTAATAAAAATTGAAGCGCCAATCCCTGCAATCATCATTGTCACCGCAAGCATAATTACGCAGAGCATTTCGTTTTCGCTGAATGCCGATACGATCAGTGGGAGAGGCGAGAAGATACAGATGCAGGTGGCGATAATATTCCATCTTATATACACATTCTCAAACTGCTTTTTGCGCTCGCTGACAAGTCCTTTTACGCCGTATTCAAGCTCAAAGGGAACATTTTTGTCGAGAAAGGCATATGGCTCGTTCTTAAATCCGCAGTAAATAAATATCGGGACGGCTGTCAACACAAATACAAACAACGCAACGAGCCCAATTACAGATGCTACAGTCTCAGAAACACCAAGACTTGGAATTTCAGCAGCTGCGCCTAATATGATCATCGTGATCGGAGACAAAATACACAGAAACGTTGCAATGGCGATTTGTCGGGCAGCGCGTTTTCTTTGCTCAAGATAGGCGTTCGCTTCATCGATGCTTATCAGCTTAACTGTATGATCGGAAGCATCATCGGTAAATTCTTCGTCCTCGATCTCATCCTTCAACAAATAGTCTGTTGTAACACCGAACAGCTCACCAAGCTGTAATATCTTTGCCAAATCGGGAATTGTCTGTGCGCTTTCCCATTTTGAAACAGCCTGACGGGAAACGTTCATTTTGTCCGCAAGCTCTTCCTGCGACCAACCGTTCTTTTTTCTCAACCTCATAATTTTCTCAGCTAAAATCATAAAAACACCTCATATGAGAATTTCGTAAAGCTCCATGCCTTACCGTGCCTACATTGTAGCACGAAGCGCGCTTGCATGCCACCAACCGAGAGCTTTCAATATGTCAACCGACGGTTGCTTTTTTGCATTATATAAAATGACGCCAAATTTTTGTTTATCAGTGAGCATATTATATCATATTTTTACGAATATTACAATCTGAGCGCATAAAGTAACGGCAAGGATTTTTCGTCCCTGCCGTCCTGCTTTATTGCATATAAAGCTTGAATATTTCCTTTGCCCAGCCAAGCCAAGACGGAACGCTTGCATCAAGCCATTTCGTAATACTCGGTATATCTGCCGTGGTCAGATCTCCTATGTGGCTGTATATATCTCCCTCCGATACAGACTTACCTATAGCAATCATACCGTAGGCATGGTCGCCGACGGCAATATATTTGCCGATCGCAAGTGCGCCCGTTGAGAAGCATCCGACCGAAAGTGCGCCGAAGGATACAAGTCCGACGCTGATCGCGCCTGCCGCCAATAATCCGAGAGCGATAGAGCCTACCGCAAGAAGTCCGAGCGAGAGGCTTCCGACAGAGATCAGTCCCAGCGAAAAAATTCCGATGGAAATAATACCGAGGGACAACAATCCAAGTGAGAAGAGCCCTCTTGACATAAGCCCTATGGAGAACACGCCACGCGCCTTCAAACCGATCGCAAAAAATCCGTGAGCATCACGTCCTATATGATATAGCGGCATACCGAATACAGTCTTTTCGCTTTTCCTTTCCCTGC
>CAZSSE010000233.1:0-2301 GCA_964609165.1 uncultured Lachnospiraceae bacterium | reverse complement strand
AGAAAACAGCAGAACCAATACAGCAGATAAAACGCCACCGCAATAATTATTTTCATATTCACCTCACCAAATCAACAGCATCAAACCGCTACTCAAAAAGCACGCAAGCACCGCAAACGGAATGACGGGCAAACACACCTTGACATGAAACCACTTTTGATGATATTCCTTTTCCATGTGTTCCGTACCCGGCAAACGAATACGCTTGATATTCGCAAATAACACCCAATCCAAAAAGAAAGTATCGAATGCAAACACACAAAAAATATACACCGCCGTAAGCCCCACGCCCTGCCAAAAGGCGGTTGCGCCCGCTAAATGCAACAGCCACGCAAACAGGAAAAGAAAGGCTATCACGGCAAGCAATTTTTTGACAATCATAAACTTCGTCAGTTTTGCTTTCGTTACTTGTTTTCGTTGCGAACGGTAATATTCCGCTTGAATTTCGGGCGGATAATCGCTGATAAATGTTAACGGGCTTATCAACAACATTCCGAACACCAACGCACCGAATGCTGCAAGCATTATTACAATTTCAATTAAAATCACGGAAAGATTCATTTATGTATTCTCCTTGTATTACAGCAGTGTTCCGATTCCCGCAAGTATGGCGGCGAGCACCGCCATACCAACCGTACCGACCAGCCATTTTTTGCGCTTGTCGGCTTTCGTGATATAAGGCATCAAATCCTCCGTGCCCGGTATGAGCCACGCTTTTGTATGCCCAACCCACAATTCATCAATTAGGAAACGATCAACCAGATTCATCACAAACAGCATCACAAAAAACTGCCAAAAAGTGCTGAAAAACCCCTGTGCGTTGTTGATTTCATACACGCATATCCACACATAAGCAATATAAAGCGGGAGAAAAATCAGTTTCATCAGGAGCGCGTTTCGCTTGATGCTTTTAGTCGTGGTCAGTCCCAGCTCAACACAGCGTTGCTGAACCTCTGCGCTGTATAGATGCACCATACCGACCGCGCCTTTTCGGATACCAATGGCACAAATCAAAACCAGTAAAGCACCGAGTCCCAGACCTTCCAAAATCGTTTGAAAAAACATCATATATTTCTCCCCCAATATCGTCCGCATTCCTGTACCAGTGCTTGCCATGTGGGGTATTTTGCACCGGTATTTTCGAAAAATTTTTTGATATCACGATCAAGCGCATTCATCTCGCCAACTGCATTCATGGCATGATCCGAGGCGCAGATTTTACCGAGAGGCGTAGCGCACATAAGCTTGAAAAAGCGCAGACAAGTCTTGCGGTAGGCAGCACTCTCAAACTCCTTGTCCGCGTTCGGCAAAATTTCATGTCCGGCGTTTTGAATGGCACGATAGCCCTCAATATTTGCGTCGATTAGCCGATTTAAGTAAACGGTATTTCCCTTGAACTTTTTCAAGTTTCCGTCAGCCTTATAGCAGGCGAATGCAACAGGGAGCACAAATGCTGCGTGACACAGAAGGTAATCTCCCATATTCGGCTCGTAGACCGCTTTGATCTTCGTTCCGCCGAAAATCTCATGAATCATCGCTTCGTTGGAGGGCGCACCCCGGAGCTGTCCGATGGTAATTTTCTTCAAATCCATAGACACCACCCGGTCACCCTCACGATGACCTGCCGAAAGAGAAAAGGCAAACAGCACATTTTTCTCCGGCAGAAGTGCGGCAATTTCTGATGCTCGTACATTGTTGCCTACGAAAACGATGTTCTTCGCACAGCTTACTCGTAGCGTATCAATCACCGATTCGATCTGTGTATAACGCACGACCACGAAAATCACATCATACGGATCTTCCGGCTTTAGCTTCGTCACCACCGGAACACGGCTGACGGTTGTCCATGGTGAAAAGATGCTCTTGATTTTTAGTCCGTTCTTCTGAATTTGCTCACCCCATTCGCCTCGTGCCAACAGTGTGACGTCCTTTCCGACCCGAAACAGGTCATTCGCCAGATTGCAACCCAAAACGCCTGCGCCGAATACCAAAATTTTCATCGTCAATTCTCCTCTTTTTATCACTTGTTTCGCCGAAAACCCTGTTCATCCACATATTCGGGATGCTCTTTCAGATATTCCTCTTTGTCCCCGCAAATGGTATAATCGCACTTGCAGCCATCCGCACAGGTGGTCGTCCGAATCAGTCGTGCGTGGAGCAGCTCCATAGCGGCATAATCGGGATTACACATAGCAGGCATAACTTTCAATAGGTCATGCTTCTTTGCAAATTCCGCAATTGGGCAAGCAGTAAATTCATAATAAATCGGTTTATCCTTGCCGTATGGTGCAACGGACATTT
>CAZSSE010000232.1:0-2305 GCA_964609165.1 uncultured Lachnospiraceae bacterium | reverse complement strand
TAATAGCTAAAGCGGATAGAATTATTCTTCCGGGTGTTGGTGCGTTTGAGGATGCAGCGCGCAAGCTTCGTGACAGTGGACTTGATAAGGTCATCAAGGACGAATGCTCTAAGGGAAAGCCGCTTTTGGGAATATGCCTTGGTATGCAGATGCTTTTTGAGAGGAGCTTTGAGTACGGAGAGCATGAGGGCCTCGGACTTATCAAGGGAAGCATAAGACCTATTTCCGATGTGGTCGGCGGGGGCTTGAAGATACCGCATATCGGCTGGAATGCACTACACTTTGTGGGAAAAAAAGACGAGCTTTTCAAATATATAAACGAAAATGATTGCGTTTATTTCGTACATTCTTATTACGGTGCAGATTGCGATGAGTCGCTTATAGCAACTGCGGAGTATGGCGCAGAGCTCACCGCCGCCGTCAGACATAAAAACGTTTGCGGTGTGCAATTTCACCCCGAGAAGAGCGAGAGAGCAGGACTTGCAATACTCAAAGCCTTTTGTGAGATATAACAGTTAAAGATTGAAATTGATTGAAACGGATTGAAACAATGAATATAATACCTGCAATAGATCTGATAGACGGTAAGGCGGTAAGACTTCAGAAGGGAGATTATGCCAAAGTTACCGTATATAGCGATAGACCAGAAGAGGTAGCGAAAAATTTTCGCTCTTGCGGCGCACACTTTTTGCATGTTGTCGATCTCGACGGAGCAAAAAGCGGAAAAGCCGATAATTTTGAAGCTATCAGGAGAATCATCGAGGCTACAGACCTTTCTGTAGAGGTCGGCGGCGGAATACGCAGTATGGAAACGGTCGAGCTGTACGCAAGCATAGGTGTTGATCGGATTATACTCGGAACTGCGGCACTTACGGATCCGAAATTTCTGACTGAAGCGGTTGAACGCTATGGCGAGCGCATCGCGGTTGGCGTTGATATAAAGGACGGAATGGTAGCTATCAAGGGATGGACAGAGGTGTCGGATATGTCCTGCAACGAGTTTTGCAGACGCCTTGAGAATATGGGCGTCGGAAGCGTTATATGTACGGATATTTCAAAGGACGGCATGATGGCGGGAACAAATCTTGAGCTTTATTCCCGGCTTTGCCGAGAGTTCAATATCAAGATAGTTGCTTCCGGCGGAATATCTACGCTTGATGATATAAGGGCACTTGTCCGAATGAACGTTTACGGCGCAATACTCGGCAAGGCACTTTATACGGGTGCCATCGATCTGAGCGAAGCAGTAAAGCTTACAGAGGAAAAAGTATGATAACCAAGAGAATAATACCTTGCCTTGACGTCAAGGACGGAAGAGTGGTAAAGGGCGTGAACTTTTTGGGGCTTGCAGACGTTTCGTCACCCGTAAGCCTTGCGGAGTTTTACAGCAAGTGCGGAGCTGACGAGCTCGTATTTTACGATATAACGGCCTCTGCCGAGGGTAGAGCGCTTTTTACCGATATACTTACCGAGGCGGCGTCAAAGGTCTTTATTCCGCTCACGGTGGGCGGAGGAATAAATACGCTCGACGATTTTGATCGCGTGCTCAAATGCGGTGCCGATAAGGTGAGTGTAAATTCGGGCGCTATAAAAAATCCCACGCTCGTGCTCGACGCGGCTAAAAAATACGGCGATCAGTGCGTAGTGCTTTCTGTTGATGTCAAGCGAGTGGACGGAGAATTTCGCGTCTTTGCTAAAGGCGGCAGAGAGGACACGGGAATGGAGGCTATCTCGTGGATAAAGCGTTGCGTTTCAAACGGTGCCGGCGAGATAGTGGTTAACAGTATAGATACCGACGGTGTAAAGATGGGCTTTGATCTTGAAATGCTCAAAGCAGTATGTGACGTTGTAAACGTCCCCGTGATCGCATCGGGAGGTGCGGGCTGCGAGCAGGACTTTGTAACCCTGTTTAAATCATTGCCCAACGTGGATGCAGGACTTGCAGCGTCGATCTTCCACTTCGGCGAGGTAGATATTTCAAAGCTCAAGCAAACGCTTAAGAATGCCGGTATAAATGTACGTATATGAATAATAAAGGAGATAAATATGGCAGAAATGATAAAAATAGATGAACTCAAATTCGACGAAAAGGGACTTATTCCCGCGGTAGTAGTTGACGCGGTTAGTAAAAAGGTTCTTACCGTAGCTTATATGAACAGGGAAAGTCTTCAGATCAGCATGGAGGAGGGAACTACTTGCTTCTGGTCGCGTTCGCGTCAGGAGCTTTGGAGAAAGGGAGCTACGTCGGGTAACAGACAGCATATAGTAAGCATTACTGCAGATTGCGATAAGGATGCGCTTACTG
>CAZSSE010000231.1:0-2314 GCA_964609165.1 uncultured Lachnospiraceae bacterium | reverse complement strand
TTGAATCCGTATGGATAGGACTGCCCGTATTTATTTTTTACGGAGGTATTTAAATGAAAAAGGTTGGAATCATTATGGGCAGCGACAGCGATTTGGCTGTTGTTGAAAAGGGAATCGAAAAGCTCAGGGAGTACGGCGTCCCGTATGAGGTGCACGTATACTCTGCTCACAGAACCCCCGCAGAGGCAAAATGCTTTTCCGAAAATGCCCGTGCCGAGGGCTTCGGCGTTATAATTGCGGCGGCGGGAATGGCGGCGCATCTGGCAGGCGCCATCGCGGCGAACACAACGCTTCCCGTAATAGGAATACCTGTAAAATCAAAATGCTTTGACGGTATGGACGCGCTTCTTTCAACGGTGCAGATGCCATCGGGTATTCCCGTTGCTACCGTTGCGGTCGACGGTGCCGTGAACGCCGCACTGCTTGCGGTGGAGATTCTTTCCGTATCCGACTCCGACCTTGCTCAAAGGCTTGATGCCGCAAGAAGGGAAGGAGCACGCGCTGTGCTTGAAAAGGACGCTAAAATATCCGAGCGCTTCAACACGCTGTAACGGGAGGATATATGGGAGGATTTTTCGGCGTCGTAAGTAAAAGGGACGCAATATCTGACGTGTTCTTCGGAACGGATTATCATTCTCACCTCGGTACAAAGCGCGGCGGAATGGCGGCGTATGACAGTGAAATCGGACTTCAGCGCGATATCCACAATATAGAAAATTCACCATTCAGAACCAAGCTTGCAGGGGCATTGAACGAAATGAAGGGTACCTCGGCAATAGGAAGCATAAGCGATACGCATCCACAGCCCTTACTGTTTCGCTCGAATATAGGCACGTATGCGATATCGATAGTAGGTCAGATAAACAATTCCGAGGAGCTTATTCAAAAATACGAGCTTACAACGGGTGGGCATTTCGGTGCTATGACGGGCGGTGCCGTCAATTCGGTGGAGCTTGTCGCATCGCTGATAAATAAAAAGGACAATTTTTGCGATGGAATTAAGTTTGCGCAGGAGGTAATAGACGGGACCGCTTCAATACTCATATTGAATAATGACGGAAGCTTGATAGCCGCACGCGACAGACTCGGTCGCCTGCCCATAATAGTCGGCAAAGCGAGCGACGGCTGCGGTGTTTCGTTTGAGTCGTTTGCACTTGAGAAGCTCGGCTATGAAATAGAGAGAGAGCTGGGTCCCGGAGAAATAGTTCGCTTGACTGCCGACGGCATTACGCAGCTGTCTCCCCCCGGAGACGAAATGAGAATATGTGCCTTTTTGTGGACGTATTACGGATATTCGACATCTACCTATGAGGGCGTCAACGTTGAAATGATGCGATACGATAACGGACGCATATTAGCTCAAAACGATAAGGAAAACGGAGTGGCGCAGGACGTTGATTACGTCTGCGGTGTCCCCGATTCGGGAACGCCTCACGCTATCGGCTACGCAAACGAAAGCAGAGCGCCGTTTGCAAGACCGTTCATAAAATATACGCCGACTTGGATGCGCAGCTTCACACCGTCAAATCAGGCTGAGAGAAATAAGATAGCTAAGATGAAGCAAATTCCCGTAAAGGAGCTTATAAAGGATAAAAAGCTGTTGTTTGTTGACGATTCGATAGTACGCGGAACTCAACTTAAGGGAACTGTTGATTTTCTTTATGAGAACGGCGCTAAGGAGGTACATATGCGTTCCGCCTGCCCGCCGATAATGTACGGCTGTAAATATCTGAATTTTTCTCGTGCCACGGACGACCTTGAGCTTATAGCAAGACGCGCGATATTGGAGCTTGAGGGTGAGGACGGCTTTAATTATATTGACGAATACAGCTCTCCGACAACCGAGAGAGGTAAAAGGCTTCGCCGTTCAATCGCTGAAAAATTTCATTTTGATTCACTTGAATTTCAGTCGCTTGAGGGCATTGTAAAGGCAATCGGCATAGACCCGTGTAAGCTTTGTACGTATTGCTGGAACGGAAAAGAATAAAATATTTAAATGTTGAAAGGATAATAAAAAAATGGCAAAGAGCTACAGTGAGAGCTATAAGGCAGCAGGAGTTGATATAACCGCGGGCTACAAGGCGGTAGAGCTTATGAAATCGCATATCGCGAGAACCATGACGGGCGGAGTCGTGTCCGATATAGGAGGCTTCGGCGGACTGTTCGAGCTTGATATCGAAAACGTTCGCAAACCCGTGTTGGTAAGCGGTACTGACGGCGTCGGAACAAAGCTTAAGCTGGCGTTTATTATGGACAAGCACGATACGGTTGGTATAGACTGCGTTGCAATGTGTGTAAACGATATTATATGCGC
>CAZSSE010000230.1:0-2331 GCA_964609165.1 uncultured Lachnospiraceae bacterium | reverse complement strand
GCTCTCCGAAGCCTGCACCCGTAAAGAGCGAGCCGAAGAAGAATACGAGAAATCCGACCGAGTATCCGACGCCGAACTGAAGTCCGATGCCAGCCCAAAGCCACTTTTTACTCTTGATCTCGGAATTCATAGCTCCGATAGCGGCAAAGCAGGGAGGTGTAAAGAGATTGAACATAAGATATGCAAGTGCAGCTACCTTTGAGATCGCCATAATACCTGCTACCTCTGCACCTGCGCCTTCCATAAGGGCAAGCTCATCGATGTCGATGAGGTTTTCAAGTCCAACAAAGCAGACTGCAAGAGTTCCGACGACGTTCTCCTTTGCGATAAAGCCTGTAATAGCCGCTGCTGCAAGCTGCCATGCAACGACTCCGACTATGGGAGCGAAGAGATAAGCAAAGGGTGTGGATATTGTTGCAAGGATAGATTCGCTTGCATCTTCAACGGGCTTCAGGCTCCAGCTAAAGGACTGCATAAGCTGAACCGCAAAGTTACAAACGAGTATAATAGTACCCGCCTTGACTATGTATGCCCAACCGCGCTGACACATCGAGATGAGTGCCTTGGGGAAGCTGGGAGCCTTATATTCGGGAAGCTCAATGATAAAGAAGGACTTTCTGTTTTTGTGTCCTGTAAGCTTGTTAATGAGAAGTGCGCAAAGGAGGATCAGAACTATACCTACGAAGTACATAAGTGTTCCAACCCAAGATGCCTCGCCAAAGAATGCGCCTGCAAAGAGTGCGATTACGGGAAGTTTAGCTCCGCAGGGCATAAAGGGGGTGAGCATAGCGGTAGCTCTGCGCTCACGCTCGTTTCTGATCGTGCGGCATGCCATAACTCCGGGGATAGCACATCCTGTGCCGATAACGAAGGGGATGACCGATTTGCCTGAAAGTCCCACCTTCTTGAAGATAGGATCGAGAACGACGGTTGCTCGCGCCATATATCCGCAATCCTCAAGCAGAGCAATGAGAAAATACATTACCATTACGAGAGGCAAAAATCCGACGACCGCTCCGACACCGCCGATAATACCATCGACGATGATAGAGGTAAGCAGGGGATTTGCGTTTTCCATAAGACCGCCTACCCACTCGCCGAACCATTCGATCAGGGTAACAAGACCGGGAATTGCAACCTCATTGGAAGCACCCTCGTTAAATATTATGCCGTTGGCGATCCACTCTCCGAGCCAAGCCTGTGAGATCTGGAACACAAGGAACATAACCACAATAAATATCGGAATACCTGCCCACTTGTTGGTAAGAACGGCATCAAGCTTATCCTGTGCGTTTTTGTTCTTGGTGAGCACCTTTCTGCTCTCTACCTCTTTAACTATTTTATTAACAAACTCAAATCGCTTTCTGTCGGCCATCTCGACAACCTTTTTGTCGGTAAGGTCGATGTCTCCCTGAATATAGGGCGGCGTTTGCGTCTTTCCTGCAACGGCCACGACCGCCTCGATAACCTTATCAAGTCCGTCTGCTGTTGTGGAAACGGTATCTACTACGGGGCATCCGAGCTTTTCGGAGAGGGCAGCAGAGTTTATCTTGTTTCCCTTTTTGGAGTTTACGTCATTCTTATTGAGCGCGACTACGACCGGAATACCAAGCTCAAGGAGCTGTGTAGTAAAGAACAGGCTTCGGCTGAGATTCGTTGAATCGACGATGTTGATGATGACATCGGGGTGCTCGTTCTTGACGTATGCGCTCGTGATGCTTTCCTCGGACGTAAAGGGAGACATTGAGTATGCTCCCGGAAGGTCGACTGCGATCAACTCTTCCGTGCCCTTATAAAAGCTTTTTTTGATGGGGTGTTCCTTTTTGTCGACTGTAACGCCCGCCCAGTTTCCGACCTTCTCGTTACGTCCCGTAAGGGAATTGTACATAGTGGTCTTACCGCTGTTGGGATTACCTGTAAGTGCGATTCTCATTATTGAGATCCTCCGTTTCTGGTATATATAATCATTAAATTGATTTCAAATTAGGTTAGCCTCGGCTAACTTGCGGTCAAAAAAATAATCCGCAGATTATTTTTTCAGCCTTTTATCCGATGACGATAGCCTCGGCAAGCTCGGAGTCAATGTTATATCTGCCGTCCTTTATGGAGACCACGCATCCGCTCTTGCGGTGCTTGATAACGGTTATCGGTTCACCGCTATAGCAACCTAAGGAAAACAGAAAGGCATTCAGCTCCTCGTCATTTGTGGAAATCTCGCGGACGATATATTCCTTTCCTTCCTCTGCCTCTCGCAAATTCATAACTCTCTCCTAAAATAACACATTGTTGGTTAGCCCTTGCTAACCACAGGCTATTATATAACGATTTTCC
>CAZSSE010000229.1:0-2356 GCA_964609165.1 uncultured Lachnospiraceae bacterium | reverse complement strand
TCCCGATACACTTCTGCGTCTCGAGGTAGAGGACGAAAACAAAAGAGCTCTGCGCGTGTACGAAAGAGCCGGCTTTGATTTTCTTCCCTATCTTGAAATGAAAAAATTGTGCAAAAAGAAAAATTAAATCATTCTATTCCCTGTATAAAGAAAAAAGCCACGGATCCGTGGCTTTTTTGCTTGAAAACCGACCATCAGTTAACAGTTATTTTTATATTTCCCGTGTCGGTGGTTATCTCACATTTGCCACCGGTAGCCGAGCTCGGAACATTGATATTACCGGTGTCCGTTTTGGTAACAAAGACTTTATCGGTCAATAAGCTGCCTTCAACGTTGCCTGTATCTGTTTCCACAAGGATCTCTGCGGCATCCGAGGCTGAAAGCTTCACGTCTCCCGTGCTTCTCTTAATGTAAAACTTTTCTGAGGCAATTACGTTCTTCAAGTATATATCTCCGGTGCTTCCGCTTGATAGAACGCTTTGACATACAATATCCGTCAGATATGTTTTACCCGTAGACACACCTACCTTAACATCACCCACACACGTAACACCCGCAACTGTAACATTGCCTGTGGAAACGGACAGATCGAGCATACCTGCAAAAATTTCCGATACATTGATAGCCCCCGTAGTCGTTGCTATTTTGATAACCTTCGTAGCAGGAGAATAGCATTTAACGTCGCCCGTACTAACAGAAATATCAATGCTCTCAAATCCAAAATCATTCGGTATCTCAATACCGCCTGTTTTTTCATCTATGATAAGCGAGAAATATTCGGTCTTTGGCAAATATACCGTTATTTTTGCAGCTTCAAAATTGATGTTTATATAGTCATACCATTTTCGTGTATCAACCACATTAACCGTCAGCACGCCGTCCGCTACAAATACAGAATGCTTCGTCTTTTCCTCCTCGTAGCAAACTACCTTACATTTTCCGTCATCGGAAAGCGCAAAAGCAATATCTGCTGTATCTGTTTTTATTGATATATTGCCAAATTCTTCATTTATCTCATAAGTGTTGGTCTCGTATTTTCCTGTGCTGAGCTTAGTGAAATCCCAACCGTTGATGGTCATAATCACTGCAAAAGCAATTAGCCCGACAGTCACGAGCAGTGTCGCTGCTATCAGCCATATTTTTATTGTTTTACTCATTATATGTCCTCCTTTTAATGAAATATTTTTTGATGCCCAAAGCAATCTTTCGGGTTAGCTGTATAATACCTTTTGTTGCCGCCTTGCATCCAAAGAATAAAAATATAGCGAGACCTGCGCAAACAATGCCTTCGCATACCACGGCAATACCCGTAAGGCCGTTACCGCTGAGAGAATATAAGATACCTGCCATCACACCGCCGATAGCACATGCAACAAGCGAAGCAAAAACAGCCCATACAGAAATGATCAGAGACCATAGTACCACGTAAAGTGCAAGTATTACGACGAAAGCGGCGATAGCCAATACAAGCCATATTGGAAAGCCGAGTACCAAAAGTACGATTTCCCAAATTTTGAACCGCTTTTTCGGCTTAAATTCTTCCGTATCTTCCATATCAATTTTGATCTGAGAAATATCGGCTATGATCTGCGCTGAAATCTCATCTACAGATCCAATATCCGAAACAGCTTCTTCCTCCGTCCGTCCTTCCTCTGTTCTGTCGTCGATCATTTCACTGTAAAAATTAAGGCGCTCTTCAATATCTTGCTCCGGCAGACCAGACAGCCTCTTTTTGAGTGCGCATAAAAATTCTTCTTTTCTCATTTTTCCGTCTCCTCTTTAATTACGAATTGATAAATCGACATCACCTCACGCCACTCAATCTTAAAATCTTCAATACGCCCAAGCCCGGCGTTTGTGATATGATAATATTTTCGTAGTCTTCCCCCATGCTCAGAGGTACGTACTGTCAACATTCCCGCAAGCTCCAAGCGTTTTAGTATTGTGTATAGCGTTGATTCTGACATTTCAAGATACGGCTTCATATCCTTTATGATCTTATAGCCGTAGGAATCTTCGTTTTTGATAGCCGCTAATACGCATACGTCAAGTAATCCTCGCTTTAATTGAATATCCATAGCTTACTCCTCCTTGCGTAATATATCATATCACGAAGTATTGCATTTGTCAATACCTTAAACAAAAAAACACCTATCCGCAGCAAAATACGGATAGGTGCGGTGTAACACCTGCAAGCAGCCCTTTACTTAAAGCAAAAAGTTAACATTCGTCAGTGCTTCAATAGCGTAGGTATCAATTTGGTATCAACGAGCCTTTTTTGTTGATTTTTCAAATTGTAAAAGCCGAAAAGTCTTGATATATAAGACTTTTCGGCTTGCGTTTATTATTCCCACTC